>JAZSDA010000022.1:0-41302 GCA_045530955.1 Candidatus Gastranaerophilaceae bacterium | reverse complement strand
GGAAGACGTGATATTGAAAATATTCAATCATCAAATGACGTGTATCAAGCTCCTGCACCGGGTATTAGCCCTGCTAAGATTAAAGTTATTGGTGTTGGTGGCGGTGGCGGAAACGCTGTAAACCGAATGATTAAATCAGGTTTAACAGGTGTTGAATTCTGGTTAATGAATACAGACCTACAAGTTTTGTACAATGGAAAAACTAACAACAGAATCCAATTAGGTTCATCTTCAACACAAGGTTTGGGTGCTGGTGGAGATCCTTCAGTTGGTGAAAGAGCTGCTGAAGAAGCTTCTCAAGATATCACTCAAGCATTAGAAGGTGCTGATATGGTATTTATTACAGCTGGTTTAGGCGGTGGTACAGGTACTGGTGCTGCTCCAGTTGTAGCTAAAATTGCTAAACAACTTGGTATTTTAACAATTGCAGTTGTTACAAAACCTTTCTCTTGGGAAGGTAAGAAAAGACAAAACCAAGCTAATGCAGGTTTAGAAAAATTAAAAGAATCTGTTGATGCTGTAATCGTTGTTCCTAACGATAAATTATTACAAGTTGTTGACAGACAAGTTTCATTGAATGAATCATTTATTATTGTTGACGAAGTATTGCTAAGAGGTGTTCAAGGTATCACTGATATCATCACAGTTCCTGGTATTATCAACGTTGACTTTGCTGACGTTAAAACTGTTATGCAAGCTTCAGGTTCAGCACTTATGGGTATCGGTAGAGCTCAAGGCGAAGGCAGAGCTGTTAAAGCTGCTCAACAAGCTATCAATTCTCAATTGCTTGAATCTTCAATTAATGGTGCTTCAGGCGTAATTGTTAACATCACAGGTGGTCCTGATATGGGTATCCACGAAGTTAGTGATGCTGCTTCAATTATCCACGATGCAGTTCTTGATGATGCAACAGTTATCATCGGTACAGCTGTTAATGAAAATATTCAAGGTGAAATCCAAATTACAGTTATTGCAACTGGTTTTGAATTGAAAAACAATACACCATCAGTTCCAATGTTCGGTTCATCATCTTTTGATTCTCCTGAATCAAAACAAATGAATGCTACTGATTTCTTCTCTGGAGCTTTCAATACTCAAACAAAATCAGTTCTAAGCAACAATTTCACAAATATTGAAATCCCTGATTTCTTAAAAAGATAATTAAGGATTTGATATAGTTAAAAAGAGGTAGCGTTTGTTACCTCTTTTTTTATTCGCTTAAGACAGATATATTCATTATTTCAATATCATCATAATCAAGATGATCACTATGCATCATGTTTTGTCCTGTTTTGATTGTTATTTGGTTTGCTTCATTTGCTAAAATTAGTGAGTTTGGAATTCTTATTCTTTGCCCGTCCCCATTTACCCTAAGTTCACCTATAAGCTTTCCGTTAAAGTAAATTTCGGCAGGACTTGAATATGCGTATTGAATTCGATTTTGCCCCATTGATTTTGCAAGTTTTGTATCAAGTCCTACAATTGAACCTATAATCAGGTAGTTTGTACTTCTTTTTGCGTTATCTGTCATTATAAAATCTTTTGAATAATATGGGCCAATAGATTTTAATCTGAAATCAGAAGCGTTTGCTGAATTCTTTGAAAAAGTATCATCACCAAGGTGTAAAATTTGGGTGTCTAATGATATGTCCATAGCTTCACTTTTTGCGATTTCGATTTTCATAGGAGTATTTAAGCTCTCTTCATTATTTATAGTTAATGAGAACGGTCTATAACCCTCTTTTTCGACGTTTAAAATGGTCGGTTGGGTAATTTGTACATGTTCGATTTCAAAGTTCCCGTTTCCGTCTGTGTACGTTTGAAAATTTTTCTGAGGAATTGTAATTTTAGCAAATTCAATTCCTTGCTTTGTTCTTGCATCAATAACTTGATTACTTTCTTGTTGACCAACTTTTGTTACTCCCCCTGTAAATGTCGTTCCGTATGCAGGAGGAAAGAATAGTGATATTAAGGTGAATAAAAGTATTAAATTTTTCATATAATGATTATTTTTTTATTTTTATAAAATTTTGTATTGCTCTACTGTATAAAAAAGTTCTTGAAAAATATTATTTTTTTGATATCATGACTATATGACAATTAAATAAGCCGTTGTGATGGAATTGGTAGACGTGCTAGACTCAAAATCTTGTGAGGGCAACCTCGTGCCGGTTCGACCCCGGCCAACGGCACCATAAAAAGGATCTTGAATGAGGTCCTTTTTATTTTTGATAATTTATATAGCTATTTTGTCGGATAAATTTTTTTATTTATCCCGTATTCTGCTTATATGAATAAAAAGTTGTTTTTAGCTATATTTTCAATTGTTATGATAATTGCATATATTGATTTGATAGACAGTTTCAAATATTTTGAATCAATCATGTCGCAAATGATTAAATTAGATACTGATATTAAGACTAATATTGATACAAGTAAAATTAAAACTCAAAAATAAAGTCATCAGTGCTAGTTGTATTAGAATTAGCGTCCTCAAGTTCTTTAATCATTTGAGGTTTGATTAAGTGTTCAAGTGCGTTTGGCACAAATGTTGGTTCTTCTTGTTGTTCCCCTTGCGGAGTTTTGACAGTGAAAGTCTTAACATCTTTTGGGAAAAATCTTAAATGAACGTTTTGGCTGATGTTTTTTGATACGTTATTTCTATAATATTGTTTAATTTTTTCTAGGTGAGATGCTGCTTGTGCATGATTTAGTGCCAAGAAATATCCATTACTGTCTGAAACGGTTTTATTGTATTTGTTGCTCCACATTACAACAGAATTTACAGTGTCAGTTAATACAGCTGTTGTTGTAAGGTTAAACGGGTATGTAATTTTGAATGCACTTGAGATTTCAAGCACTTCCCATAAATCTCTTCTTGTTGCAGAACGGTCAGTAATTGCATAACTTGAGATTATTATAATAGATTTTACGTTGAATTCTTTTGATAATTCAGATAATATTTGGAAATCAATTTTTTCTGTTTGTTCAAAGTTTTTAAGCATGTCTTGAGTTACTTGTTTTAGGGCAGGTTTTGCTTCTAATTTCGCTCTGACATCTGCTAAATCAACAGTGTTTATAGTGTTATAAGCCTTTAGATCTTGAATAACATAATTGGTTGCAATCTCTGAAGGTTCTGGGAAACAAAAATAATTATCGCACACGTTAAAAATGTCTGTTGGTAAGACCAAAACATCAAACTGAATTGCGTTTACTCTTGTAACCGAAAACAGCATTAAAATTATTGTAAATATTATCTTAATACCAAACTTTTTCATATAAAAATTATAGCATAATTATAGATAATATGTTATAATATTCTTATGGATAGAGTCTTGGTTAAAATCTTAAACTTTGGAGTTGATAGCTTTAATTTTGAGGATGCAGTTGAGTATGCGGCAAGTAATTCAGGCCAAATTGTAACTATAAATCCTGAAATGATTAGTTATGCTTCTAAAAATCCTGATTTTGCCAATGTGATAAATAATGCCGAACTTGTTGTTCCTGATGGTGTTGGTGTTGAAATAGGTTTGAAAATCTTAGGACATAAAGTTAGACGTATTCCTGGTGTTGAGCTAGGAAAGGCTCTTATTGTTAAGTTTTCTAAAGAAAATAAGCCCGTTGCATTCGTTGGTGCTAAACCCGAAGTTGTTGAACAGGCTGTTAAAAATTTAAAAAATGAAATAGAAAATTTGAACGTTGTATATGCTCATGATGGCTATTTTACTGAGGATGAGCAAATTATTTCAGAATTAGTTGAGGCAAATCCCTCATTAGTTCTTGTTGCGTTAGGTTCACCGAAGCAAGAATTTTTTATTAATTCGTTGAAAAAAAGCCTGCCAAATGCTACAATGATTGGACTGGGAGGTAGTTTTGACGTATGGGCAGGGGCTGTTAAAAGGGCTCCGAAAATATACCAAAAATTAGGACTTGAGTGGTTGTATCGTACAGTTAAAGAACCTCAAAGGTTTAAAAGAATTTTTCCAACATTACCACTGTTTGTTTTGAGAGTATGTAAAGAAAGGCTAATTGCAAAATAAATGTTAACAGATAATGATATAAAAGAACTAAAAGAGCTTTGTTTAGAAAATAGACGTAATATTTTGGATATGGTATATGAGGCACAGTCTGGGCACATTGGCGGCTCTTTATCAGCTTGTGAAATACTTACTGTTTTGTTCCACAAATGTATGAAGCACGCTGTTGGTGGTAAGCTTTCTGATGAATATAGCTCAAGAGATAGATTTGTGTTATCTAAAGGACACGTATCTCCAATTTATTATTCGATTTTAGCTCAATTAGGCTTTTTTGAAAAATCTGAATTGAAAACTTTTAGAAAATTAAGTACTAGATTGCAAGGACACCCATCTTTATGGACTCCTGGGGTTGAAGTCGCAACTGGATCATTAGGACAAGGTTTGTCTATGGCTTGTGGTATTGCTATTGCTCTAAAGTTAGATAAAAATCCTGCAAATGTGTTTGTTATGTTGGGTGATGGTGAATTGCAAGAGGGTAACATTTGGGAAGCTTTTATGCAAGCTCCTCACCGTAAATTGAATAACTTAGTTGCGATTATTGATAGAAATAGATTACAAATTGATGGTTCTACTGAAGATGTAAAACCTTTAGATAATTTAGCAGATAAAATTAAGGCTTTTAATTGGAAAGTTTTTGAAATAGATGGGCATGATTTGAACGCTATCTATTCTGCAATTGAAGAAGCAAAACTGGCAGATTGCCCTGTAGCTATTATTGCTAATACTATTAAGGGTAAAGGTGTTAGTTTTATGGAAAATAATGCTGGGTGGCATGGTAAAGCTCCTGGTAAAGAAGATTATGAAAAAGCAATTAACGAATTAAGATAAAACTGGAGGCAAAATGAACTTTAAAAATCGATTTAAAAAATTCGGATTTTCTTTAATGGAAATTCTTATTGCTGTGTTTATTGTAGCAATTTTGGCATTGATTACTATGCCGGTTTTCAATAAACAAATGAACAAAGCTGATGAATATTCGTATTATTTAGCTTATAAGACTGTAGAAAAGATTGCAGGTCAAATTGTTGCACTTGGTGATCCTGAGGATGTAACAGCATATTCATTACCTGCTGAGCCTACTTTTGTGGCTAAAAATGATAAAAAGCCTGATTTTAAATCGATTTTTGCTAATAATCCTTTATCAAAAATGGCTTCAACAGTTGCAGATAAGTTTGCATATACTCAAACTTATATTTTATCAAAGTTTGTTCCTAAGTCTGTAGCTGCTTCAGTTACAACACAAACACGTACACAGGCTTTTGGTGGTTGGTCAAGTGAAGATTATGATGAGGTTTGGGCTTCATATCAATATTGCTCAAAAGGTTATAAATTCCCTAAGAAAACAATAACTACTACCTCTACTGACGCTAATGGCCAACAGGTTACAAATTCTACTACTGAGTACTATGAAGGTGACGACTTCGAATGTGTCGGTGTAAGTAAAAACGCTATTGCTCTTGATGGCGATGATAGCCCTACTAAAGCTCATGATGTTATTGCAGAAAGATTCTTCTCTGGTGAAGTAGAAAAAGTATGTACTAATCACTCAGGTAATGCTAATATTGCATCATTTATAATAAATCAGCGAATAGCAACTGAAGATGAGGGTATTAAACCTGATGCAAGTGCTTTTTGTGAGAAATTTAAAACATATTGTCGTCATGGTAGTAAAATTGAAGTTGATGGCGTTCAGAATACAATGAATATTGCATACGAAACTGCTGGCGAAATTGAGGGTGAAGGTAGCGAAGATGATGATGAAGGGGAGGATGATGATACTGCCCAAGCTGGAGAAGAAGTTTATTATGACTTACCTACAACTGATGCCGATAAGCAAGGATACTGTAGTATAAAAGGTACTTACACTGTAGAGGTGTATGAATCAGATGAAGAACAATATAAATCAGATAAACCTGAATTTGGTCCAGAGTGGTGTTATGCTCAAGGTGGTTATAACCAATATACAGAAAATATAGATGCAGTAAATAGCCCTACTGGAAAATCTGATACAATTAACTGTCAATGTAAGTCTGGTTATGTTGTATCAACAAATCATGAAAAGTTCTGTGTTCAAGATTGTCCAAGAGGTTCTTTACCTTACGCTAAAACTACTAAAAAGTCAGATGGTACAGTATTATATTCCAACGATATATGTTGTTCAACAGATTTTAATCAAAATACTAATACATGTTGTCCTGAAAAATCAGTTTATAACCCAACATCAGGAGAATGTGAATGTGTAAGTGGTTATGAGATGCAAAGTGGCAAATGTAATTTGGTTTACTGTCCAACAGGCTCTCATAAAACTGATGATGGCGTTTGCGTAGTTAACCCACCAATTATTAAGGGTAAACGTTTATGTGAAGAAATTGCTAAACATTGGAACGTAAACGAAGAGGTTACTAATTGTAATACATTCCAAACTGTTGGAACTAGTGGTGTTTATCACGCCTATCCTCAGGTATATAGTGCTGCACAAAACAAAGATGATGCTACAAAATATATGTCTGTAAACTCAAAACCGGGTGCGTTTAAAGATTTGGCTCCTAATATTGAGTTATCAAACGGCTTAAGATTATGGATTTTAGGTGATAAAGCGGCGTCTATTCCGGCCTTATCATATTATAGTAATAAAATCTCTATTGCTCAGAATATGTGTGCTAAGAAAACCTTAACAAGCAATAAAGATATTACTTGTTTCAATGAAGGCGGCTATTTCTGTAAACATGAAAATACTTGTTTGATGATTGATAAATCTAATGAGGCTGGTGGCGTAAAAGATGCCAGAATGTGTTGTAGTGTTCCAGATATCTCTGACTTACAGGAAGAAGCTAAAGCTAAAGGTCCTGCACACGAAGATGACTGGAAAAAAGACCAACGTGTTTATGGTATTGCCGGATTTACAATTTTTGTAGATATCAATGGTGATAGAGGCGATGGCACATTATGGGATGATGTATTCCCATTCTATATTGGTGCAAACGGTACAGTATATCCAGGTTATCCGCTAGATGCTCCTAAGGCTTCCACAGGTCAAGCTAGAGAAATCTTATTGTACTCAGGTGGTAACAGTGATATTGACTTACCAGTTGACGTTTACTATTACACATCTTCTGACGTTGGCAGAGAAAGAAAAGTTGCATTTTCTGGAGTATCTTTTGCACGTGGTATGTGTTCTGCTAGAAGAATCAATAAGTACACACCATACTGTATGAACTTAGGTGAAAAATATCGTGGTGGTAATGGCTTCACTGCGGCAAATTGTCCAACAGCAGGAGGTTGTACAAGTTCTACAACACTTAACGGAGCGGGTTATATTGCTCAAGACGGTAAAGCATCAAGAAACCCATGCGACCATTATAACTGTTTCGTATCTGTTAGAAAACGACTTAGATCGTTCTAATAATAGAGAATACTGTTAAAGGGGCTGGTTATCCAGTCCCTTTTATTAGGAGAGATTATGATTATTGATAAATTAGAAAATATAGATAAATACTCACAAATTCCTGAATATGTAATTAACTTTATAAAAGGTTTATCCGCAGATACAGAGTGTATGCGTTACGACTTAATTGATGAAGATTTTGTCAATGTTGAAACTTATACTTCTAAATCAATTGAGGATGCAAAGTTTGAAACTCACGACAATTACATTGATATTCAATTATTGTTAGATGGTATAGAACGCATCTATTTGACATCAAGAGCCGGTTTAGAAGAAGTTGCACCATATTCTGTTGAAAAAGACATCACATTTTATAAGAATACTGTTAAAGATGCAGATTACGTAACATTAGATGGTAGTAATTTTGTTCTTATTTATCCGCACGAAGCTCACGCACCACAAGTTGGATTGCCAAATGGGGTTTCTATTGTAAAAAAAGCAGTTGCAAAAATAAGAATTTAATTATTTCTTTAATTTTTCAGGATAAACATCCCATTTAATATCTTGGTTTCTTCTAAACCAAGTAAGTTGGCGTTTTGCGTAATTTCTTGTATTTTTCTTTAATAGATCTAATGCTTCATCTAGTGTGCATTGATTATCAAGATGTGAAATTATCTCACGATAGCCAATTGTGTTGACAAGATTTGGAATCCTACCGTGTTTTGCTAGTAAATTTTTTGTTTCTTCAATTAAACCCATATCAACCATTATATCAACACGTTTATCTATACGTGAATATAAGGTTTGTCTATCGTAATTTTTGCCAATCCATTCGATTTCGTATTCAGATTCACCAATTCCTCTTGTTTCATTCAGAGGTTTACCTGATGTTGTTATTATTTCTATTGCACGAATAATCTTTTTTCTGTCGTTTGAATCAATAATGTTAGTTGCTTCTTTATCTAGTTTCCCAAGTTTATCAAATAGTGAGGTTGTGTCTAATTGCATCAAGTTATCTCTAAGCTCCCTATTTGCCTCTATTTGAGGTAAGTCATAGTTTTTTAGAAGAATATCAATGTAAAGTCCTGTGCCTCCTGTGATGATTGGAATATTACCACGTTCATTTATTTCTTTAATTAGTCTTGATGCTTCTTTTTTGTATAAACCAGCAGAATAGTCAAATTCAGGCTCCACAATATCTATCATATGATGAGGTACGCCATCTTGCTCTTCTTTAGTTGGTTTTGCAGTTCCGATATCAAAACATTTGTAAACATATCGTGAATCAGCAGAAATAATTTCCCCATTAATTCGTTTTGCTAAATCAATAGAGTACGCAGTTTTTCCACTAGCTGTTGGTCCAACAATAGCTATTACTTTAATCTTAGAATTCATCTTCGATAAATCTTTGCTCATAGTACGTAAATAATAGCACAACAATATACACTAAGAAATAATAATAAAGCATTAGAACAAAGAAATATAAAAACGGGTTAAACATTAAAAGTGTGTTTAATATTGTGATTGCAAGAATTAAGAAATAGATATAAATAAACAATAACAATGATGTTCTAAATGATTTAAACAGTTTTTTTAATGAATAATATAGTGCTTTATATGAATTTTTTTCAGCGTAAACAATCTCAGGTATCCATAGCATTGTTAAAAATGAAACAATAGTAATTGCAATTGATAACAAAATATACCAGCAATTCATAACGTAAAGCTCTTCTTGAGTGAAAAGTTTAAGTTCTTCAAAAAGTTCACCTGTAGAGATTAACAATGAATGTAAATCAATAAAACTTAAATCTACTGCACCTACAAATTTAGTTATAATAAACCCAACGCCTGAAAAAATAAGCAAGTAAATAAGAATATAAGTTGAAATAACACCAAGTATAGGCAAGAACAACCTACCAATTCCGTTAGGAAGAGTCATCGTTAGTTTTGCCAGTGCTTTTGCTCTATCTTTATCAAATACAAAAACTTTTTTAGATAAGGCAACCGTTTTCTTTGCCATATAAAACCAGGCAGCAGCAAATCCGCTAAACATAACAAACATAGTAATACAAGCCAATATTAGTTTAGGGACCGTATTAATTGAATCTGCAGCGTATTCATAGTACCACCCCAATATTGAAAGAAATACAATTAACGGTGCTGCTAAAATTATACAATCATTTGTTGTTTTAAATGTATTTTTAAATAATTTGAGCATAAAATGTCCTATGATACAGTAGTTGATTCTGATTGTTCTTCTGTAGATGCTTTTGCTTCCATTTTACGTTTTCTTTTGCGTCTTCTCATTAAGTCAACAAAAGCCTCGATTCTTGTAATATATCCTGCTCTACCTGTTTGTTCATCAAGTATAAGAGGTAAAATAGGGATTTCACAAGTCTCTCTCATTGCAGGGAAGATGTTTTGTGACATAATCTCAGGCATACAAGTAAACGGGCTTACGTGAATAATACCGTCAATACCTCTTTCATTTGCGTAAGCAACGTCAGAAACACATTCTAAAGCATCCCCGCCAATATCTCTCATTAGATAAGGTTTAGCAAGTCTGTTAGCACGTTGTAGGTGAGTTTCACCTTTTCTAAATTGTTTTGGAATAACCGCATCTTTCAAGAAGCTGCTTACGGTCAAGCTACGTCTAACTTCGACACCCATTCTGCCAAGTTCTTTTTCAATGTTTTGGTTAGAAAATTCATCGTTAACTACGTAAATTTCACCTGTAATATCAACGTGTAAAACTTCTCTATCCTTATCAATTTCTACTTTTGACATTTCTTCAAGCATAATTTTTTCAGCTTTTTTAATGCCTGAAATTGTGTTGTATTCATCAATCATCTTTAAGCATTTGTTATATTGCTTTTCAGCATCTCCAAATTTAATTTCACGTGCTCTGTAATAAGATAATTGAGATTCTAATTTATCAAGTAAAAATATTTTCAAAATAAAAATCATAATAGCTTTAGTGAAAAGCAAGTAATTATTTTTACCGCTAGCTATTTTTAAAAAGTCGTATAGACCTTTTATTCCGTCATAAAGTTGTAATTCAAGGTATTTTGCTTCATAACCTAAATCAGTTAACGCATTGTGAATACATTTGCCATATTCACCAAGACGGCAACATCCTGGAGCGGTAATCATTGCTACATAATCTGTACCGCCTTCGATTGCTTCTATGAAGTTACCTAAAATAAGTTTATAAGGTAAGCAGATTGCTTCAGGTGCGTGTTTAGTACCTAAAGAAAGTGCTTTTTTACTAGTGTAAGGCTGAACATGTGGTTCACAATCAATAACCCTTAGTGCTGATGCCCAAGCGTGGCTGATTGTACCCATGTGAGGAAATGATATTTTTCTTTTTGTTGTTTTATTATCTGCCATATTTATATTCCTAATTTATGTAATTTAAGTCTGGTTTTCTAGCAGCAGTAACCTCATCAATCTTTTTAACAGGTGTTGTGTGAGGTGCTGAAAGAATTTTTTCAGGATTTGTTTTAGCTTCTTCAGCAATCTGAATCATAGTATCAACAAATTCATCTAATTTTTCTTTAGATTCAGATTCTGTTGGTTCAATCATGATTGCTTCGTGAACTATTAGAGGGAAGTAAACTGTTGGTGGGTGAGTATTTCCGTCCATTAGTGCTTTTGCAATATTTAATGTTGAAACACCACTTTCGTGTTTTTGTTTTTCCCCTGATAGAACAAATTCATGCATACAAGGTTCATCATAAGGTAAGTCATAATGTCCTTTTAGTTTTTCTTTTAAGTAATTAGCGTTTAAAACAGCATTAGCAGAAGCATCTTTAAGGTTTTTACCAAGCATTAAAATATAAGCATATGCTTTTACTAAAACTGAAAAATTGCCATAAAAATCTTTAACACTACCGATAGAATTTTTAAGATTATAGTTTCTGTAATATTTTTCTCCGTCGAATTCAATCACAGGTGTTGGTAAATAGTCTTTTAGTTTATCAACAACTCCAACAGGGCCTGCTCCAGGGCCACCGCCACCGTGTGGAGTAGAAAATGTTTTGTGCAAGTTCAAGTGAACAACGTCAAAGCCCATTAGTTTAGGGTTTGTATGTCCCATAATTGCGTTGAAATTCGCTCCGTCATAGTAAAGAAGTGAGCCGTTGCTGTGCATAAGTTTAGAGATCTCTTCAACTTGTTCTTCAAAAATCCCAAGTGTGTTAGGATTTGTCATCATAATTGCGGCAACATCTTTATCTAAAACCGCTTTTAAGGCTTCAATATCAACTTGACCTTTTTCATTAGATTTAATTTCAACACACTCAAAACCAGCCATTTTAGCACTTGCAGGGTTTGTGCCGTGAGCTGAATCAGGAATGATAACTTTAATTCTGTTAGTTTCACCAATAGAATCAAAATATTTTTTGATAATCATCATACCAGTCATTTCACCGTGAGCACCAGCTGAAGGTTGAAGAGTGATAGCATCCATACCTGTAACTTCAAGTAATGCTTTTTGAAGATTATACATAAGTTTTAATGAGCCTTGAGCTAAATCATCATCACAATTTGGATGAATATTAAAGCCTTCAAGAGCTGAAAGCATTTCATTAACTTTAGGATTATATTTCATTGTGCAAGAGCCAAGTGGATAAAACCCCTTTTCGATACAGAAGTTTAAATCGGATAACTCTTTATAATGACGCATTACTTCTAGTTCACTAAGTTGAGGTAAGCCTACATTATCTGCACGTAAAATGTCTTGCGGTAAGAAGTTAAGATTGATTTGTTCGTCTGTTAAATTTATTCCGTCTGTACCGCTACTTTTTTCAAATATTGTTTTCATCTCTTATATAATCCCCTGTTTTGCCAAGTCTTTTTTAATTCTGTCTAACCCTGTTTGAATAATTCTCGATATTCTCGATTGTGAAATGTTAAATTCTTCAGCAATCTCTCTCAGTTTTTTCTCTTTGAAGAATTTATACTCAATAAGTTCTCTCTCTCTTGGAGGAAGTTTTTTCATAGACTCAAGAATACCTTCTTTAAGTTCTGTAAATTCAATACTTTCTTCTGGGGTTTTGTCATTAGCTTTAATTTGTGTAGGAACTTCTGCATCTTGAAGTTCATCAATAGACAAGATGTTTTTGTAAACTTCTGCTCTTAATTCAGCTTCATTTGTTTCATAGTCTTCATCTTCAGAAATTGTTGATTTATTTTTAAGAGTGTACCATTTATATCTTCTGCGGACTTCGTTACGGATAGCCCATTTAATCGCAGTAGATAAATAAGTGCTGTTGTATGATTCAGGATTATGATTTTTAAACAAAATGTATAATGCGTGAGTACCAATATTGATAAGTTCAGGTAACTCAATTAAATGAGAACGTGAAAATTTTTGGTATTCAACCTTTGCAATTATTTCGATTAAATCCCTGTATTCTCTTAGTTTGATATTTTCTTCAGCTGACATTACTATAATTGTTCCTAATAAATGAAATTATAATCTCTATGTAATAATCATATCAGAAAAATGTTTATATGACTAGCTAATGTAATTTTCCTTAACATAACTTATGTTATCCAAAAAGGAGAAATTATGAGAGTTTTATTTTGTACAGACGGTTCAAAAATTAGTTACCACGCTATTGAAAATTTTTCAGAGTGGGCAAAAGATTGTACGATTGATATTTTATGTGCAGTTGATTGGAGCTATATGCCTGATTCTATTGCTGTTGAGGATGCAAATTTTGTTGCATTTTGTAAGAACTCCGCAGATTCTATTTTAAAATATTCTGCTGAATTTTTAAAAGAATTAGGCTTGAACATTGGCGAAACTATAAAAATGTGTGGCTCAACCGTTGATTGTATATTAGAAACTTTAAATTCGACTCAATATGATTTTGTTGTATTAGGATCACATGGTAAAAAAGGTATTCAAAAATGGCTTGGTTCTGTATCTCAAGAAATTGCTTCTGTCGCTGATATTCCAACATATGTTTCTAAAGAGAAAAACTTTAGACAAAAGATTTTATTTGCCGTTGATTTTTCTGATATTAGTCCTGAGGTTGTAAAAGATACTATTGAAAAATTCGATCTTACTGATAAAGAAATCTATCTTGCGACTGTGATTGAAACACCTGATTACTTATTTTTAGAAGGAAATATTGATTCAGGATGGATTTTAGATATTGAAAGAAAACAGGCAAATGCAGCAAATTTATTGTTGAATAAATTCGATGCAATATTTGATAATTACAATTTGAAAATCAATAAAAAAATTGTACTTCAGGGCAATCCCTCAACTGAATTAATAAAGTATATCAGTAAAGATAACATAGATGTTGTAGTTTGTGGGATTAGGAGTCGAAAAAATCTTCCAAAATTCCTATTGAATTCTGTCAGTAAGCGTGTGTTAGAAAGTACAAAAGCTGATGTTTTAATCGTTAGGAAAGATAATTTGCCAGCTTCAGAATAGTGTTTTCTAACTTACATGTGCTTCCATATGGTATTGTGGCTTTAATTTTAGAATGTGATATTGGATATCCTGATATTATCGGTATATTTAATTCTTCAGCTAAATTTGTAAAGAATTTATCAAAATATTCTTTGTTATCAATATCCAAAAATTCACCCAAAACAATTGCCTTTATGTTGTTTTTAAACTCAGGAATTGAAAGTAATTGAGTGAAATATCTGTCGATTTTGTAAACAGGTTCATTTAAGTCTTCTGCAAAGAAAACAAAATCAGTATTCGGTACAAAATCTCTGCCGCATAAACTTGTAATTGTTGCCAGATTACCACCAATCAATAATCCCTCTGTGTTACCGTTTTTATAAATTTTAGGGGCTATTGGTTGTATTTCATAGAAATTATTAGTTAGAATTTCAAAAAAGCTATTCTCTGTAAATTGGTCAATATCATCTCCAAAATCACTTTGAGCCATTGATCCTGAAAAAGTTACCAAATTAGCTTTTTTAAAAAATATAGCGTTTAGAATTGTTATATCTGAATAACCACAGAAAATTTTAGGGTTATTTTTTATTATCTGATAGTCGATTTTATCGATAAGTCTTAATGCCCCATATCCTCCACGTGCACAAATTATTGCTTTTGTTTCTTTATCTAAAAAAGCGTTATGTAAGTCTTCAAGACGTGAAAGATCATTACCTGCTAGGTAATCTTGTTTACTATTTATATTATTTCCAAGCTCTACAATAAAACCCTTTGCTTCGAAATATTTTTTAGCGTTATGAATTTTTTCAATATCAACGGGACCTGATGGTGCAATAATTGATATTTTATCACCTTTTACTAATTGTTTTGGTTTAATTAAGTTCATATATTACCCCAAATTGAACATTATCTGCTATAATCATATTATCATGGAAAAGAATTATATACCTTTATATCGCAAATACAGACCACAAGCGATTGAACAAATAGTTGGTCAAGAACATATTAAAAAGGCTTTAGCAAATGCAATCCAAATGGATAGAATTTCGCATGCGTATTTGTTTACTGGGCCTAGAGGTACTGGTAAAACTTCTACCGCAAGAATTTTTGCTAAGTCTTTAAACTGTGAAAAAGGTCCTACAATTTCGCCTTGTAGTGAATGCGAAAATTGTAAAAATATTACTAATTCTATTCCGATTGACGTTATTGAAATTGACGCAGCAAGTAACCGTTCTGTAAATGATGCCGATGAAATTATCCAAAAAGTTGCATTAGCACCTGTACAAAGCAGATATAAAATCTATATCATTGACGAAGTTCATATGTTGACTAACCAAGCGTTCAACGCATTGTTAAAGACTTTAGAAGAACCGCCAAAAAATGTTATTTTTATTCTTGCAACAACTGAAGTTCATAAGGTTCTTGATACTATCAAAAGTCGTTGTCAAAGATTTGACTTTAAACGTATTACAACTGATGATATTGCTAAACACTTAAGATATATCGCAGATAATGAAAAGATTAACATTACTGATGAAGCGTTGTCTTATATTGCTCAAAATTCAGCAGGCGGAATGAGAGATAGTATTGCTTTACTTGATCAATTAAGTGTTCTTAATTCGTCTGATGAAGCAATTTCTGTTGATGATATCAACAGTTTACTTGGTAGATTATCTTTTGATTCATTAACTTCATTATTTAGTGCAATTGCTGAATCTAATCAAAATCAGGCATTAGAAGTGTTAAATGATATCTATAACCAAGGGAATGAACCATCACAAATTTTATCTAACTTGTTAGAATATTTAAGAAATGCCTTAATTTTGAAGTCTGTTGGAGATGTAAGTAATGCTGTTGTTCAATTAAACGATGAACAAACAAAAATTTTAAAAGAAAAATTAGAATCTTTAGAAACTCATCAATTGGTTTCTCTGATTGACAAATGTGCAACTTATGTAAAAGAGTTAAAATTGACTTCAAATCCGAAATTGTGGCTTGATGTAGCTGTTTTAGATATGTCTAATTTAGCCCAAAACACCAAACTTGAAGATTTGCAACGACGTATTTCAATGCTTGAATCAGGTGAAGGGGTGAAAGTTGTTAATACTTCACCATATAATACTCCACCATCACCAGTTAAGAAAACTGAAGTTATGAAGCCTATTAAACCTGAAGTTAAGCCTGTTGTAAAACAAGAAGAAAAAGTTACAGAAGAACCTAAAACTCAAACTTCAGAAGAGGAAGTTTTAACTGATACAGTACCAATGTCAAAAGTTGCAACTCCTAATGCTTTAAAAGGTTCTTGGGCTAAATTATTAGAAAATATTTCAAGTTTCCCATCACGTGCAATTTTGAAACAACAAGCTGTTCCTGTAATTATTTCTGAGGAACAAATTGTATTAACAATTAAAAATCCAAGTTGGTTAAAACAATTTGCACCAGATGGTTCAAAACATTCTTCTATAGTTGAGGCAGTAAATAAAATGTACCCAAACGGAGCTAAAAAGATTATCGTAAGAGCTCCTGAGTCAGGTGATGAAGCTATTAGAAAAGAACAATCTGGCAGTTCTGAAGATGAATCTCCTGCCCCTGCTCCTAAAGTAGTTAAGCAACCTGAGCCTGTTATTAAAAAAGAAGAAGTGATACAGGCTGTTGAGGCTAGAGAAGAAGCTGATTCAGAATCGGATAATTCTGCAGAAGAAAGCGGTTCACCAATGCCACGCAAAAACTCAGCAAATGGTTACCATTCTGATAACGTGAATATGGTAATGGATTTATTTGAAGGTAAATTTATAGAATAAAAAAGACGCTAATCTAAAGCGTCTTTTCTTATTAGAATAATATTGTTTGAGGATAAATATCCTCAACGTAGTATGCCCATTCTTTTATAGGGAAAAATCCTATTGCAAATTCTGCAGTATTTTCACCCATTTGTTGAGCTCCAGGAACTTCTATCGGAGGTCCTGCTGGTGTTGTACGGGCAGGATTGTTTGGATTAGATATAATTCCAGTACTTCTTAATAAAGTAATCATTAAAGAGCTTCCAGCTACCTCATATTCAGTTAAACCTTTAGTAATAACACCAAATCCATTAGTCCAAACAAATCTTTGAAATGGTGCAGTGTTTGTTCTTGCTTCTTTTCCTTTTTCAGTAGGTAAATTAGCTCTGATGTCATAATCTGGGTTGAATTTTCTGCTAATAAGCATGTTCATATCTTCAGAATGAACTTCTTTGATTTTTTGATCTAAATTAAATCTAACTTGCCATAGCTTATTTGATGTTAAATTTAGCCATTTTGTGCTGAATTTTAAAAGTTTTGATTTTTTATCTAATGTTATATCAACGCTAAAGAATGAAGTTACAATTCTAAGAGTACATCTTAGTTTTCCGTTTGTGATTACACGTGCTGATTTAATTTCAGCAACTTCATATTCATCACCGACAACAGGCCCAAAGTTATATGTATCACCGTTATCTTTACATCTAATAAATTCAATAAAGTTTTCATAACAATCAGCTTTATCGTAAACATTGATTTTACCGTCTTCAACAGCAATTCTGATGTTTGAGTTGAAAAGGTTTGTATTATCAACAACCAAATCTGATTCAGATCCATCAGCATTGAATTCTTTCAAAAGCGTATAAATCGTTGTGTAATCTTCGGTTACCGGTATTTTGTTTGTGTCGCATAACAATTTCTGAGGAAATCCTCTGCGTTTTGCAATAACCTGAGAATTCTCATCTATTTTTGTCTTATCAATCTCAAGAAGTTTATATTTATCAAGGTATTTGAATGTAATTGATAAGTTTTCAGGTTGAGTTGATTTTATTTCTTCAATAATTGTTTCCGCAATTTGAATAACCTTTTTGTATCTAATGATGTTTTCTTCATGAACCAAATCTGTAGAACAGCCACAAATACCATCGTGAGCTTGGTTTTGCAATAATAATTTATACGCATATTCAATTACTGAATCATACTTACTATCAAAGTTATATTGTAACTTGTCAGCCAAGTCTAATTTGTAAGAACACTCAGTATTTAACTGTTTTAGTTTTGTTCTTGCAGAATATGAGCCAGGTAAGATAAATGTTTTTGAGTTATCTCTTAATTCCCCTTCAAATCTGTCTTTGAATTTTGTTTTCTCAAAATACTCAAATGGTGAACCTAGTTTGATTTCATACCCATCAAGTAATTCATTGATTTTATATATTTGGGTTGCAATATCATCTGGAATGTCTAAATGATCTGCCCCAATTGGTAGTAGCAACTTTTTACCTGATTTTTCTGCAATTTTATCCAAGTTTGCCTGTAATAATTCAGCTTTTTCTTCGATAGTTTTATCAGAAGAAAAGATGTCCATAAAATATCCACGAACTAAGTTTACAGTATTGACGCCATCATAGATGAAGTTTGCAGGTAAATCACCGCACCCACGCCATACAATAGCTTTATCAATACCAAATTCTGTAAGAATATCAGGAACATTTTTGCTATGCCCAAATGTATCTGCTAAATACCCGATAAAATCAGTACAGCCAAAATTTTTCGCAATTTTCATACCTATTTCAAGGTTTTTTCTGAAGCAAATACCATCTGTTAAATATTCATCAACCAGACAGTAAAAAGGTCCAATGAAAAGTTTTTTAAGCTCAATTAGACGTCTGATTTGCTCTTCTTTTTCAGGTCTAATCTCTAAATAATCCTGAAGTGCAACGACATGTCCATCAAAGTAAAATGATGGAATTTTGTTTTCCTCTAGCATTTCTAAAACATGGTCAAAAACCCTGACTAATCTTAGTCTAAAAACTTCATATTCTCGATACCACTCTCTATCCCAGTGTGTGTGTAAGTATGCAATTACTTCTTTTTTCTTTTTTAAATCAATTTTTACATTAAACATAGCGATTATATGTTACCACTTATTTAAATTTAGGGCTAATTGTTAAGATTAGACAACAGTCGAATGCAAATTTTCTTATTAAAATCAATATTTTAATAAAAGAGATGAGGTGTTTATGAATAATTTATTAAAAATCGGATTTACTTTATTGGTTATTGTGATGATTGCATCGTACGTTGAGGCTGTAACTGTTGTAAAAACGCAAACTGTCCCTAAATATAACTATTACGATAGAAAAAATGACATGTTTGATAATGATTTGGAAAGAATTGAGAGAAGATTATTTAGAAAAACTTTCTGTAATAATAATTTGCAAACCCGTTTAAATCGTATTGAACGAAAGGTCTTCAATAGATGCTTTCCAAACTGGAATCCTACAAGAAGAATTAACCATATTTTAGCCAATTACAGAGATAATGATAGTAACTATATTGTTCAACAACAGTACAACAGAAGACCAATTCAACGTGTTAGAAACAGATTTGTTGGTCAGCCGACAGGTTTTACTCCGTCTTTTATGGATATGCCGTTTGGTAGTGGATTTGGTAATGGTTTTGGCCCAGGATTTAATCAAAGTTTTGGGACAAATACAGGGTATGGATTTTTAAATACAATTCCAGCTATGGCAGGTGCAGGTGTTCGCATTCTTGATTAATGTAAAAATTATATAAAGGTCTGTAAAACTGGATATTTTAATGCTAAAATGATTAACGTAATTACACATAGGGAGAAGAAATACAATATGTGCGGTATCGTTGGTTATGTTGGCAAAAAGCCAGTTGTAGATATATTATTAGACGGATTAGAACAACTTGAATATAGAGGATATGATTCATCAGGTATTGCGATTAAAACCGCAACATCAATTGATGTTTATAAAGCTGAGGGCAAATTAGCTAATCTAAGAGATGTTTTACGCCCTAATACTGATAAAATTACCCAATCAACTATGGGGATTGGACACATTCGTTGGGCAACACATGGTGCTCCAACTGTTTTAAATGCTCATCCTCATACTTGTAATTGTGGAAATTTGGTTGTTGTTCACAACGGTATCATCGAAAATTACAAAGAATTGCGTTCAGAATTAGAGGCTGAGGGTTGTACTTTCCGATCTCAAACTGATACTGAAACAGTTTCGCACCTTGTAGCTTCAATTTACGCTGAGGTTAAAGATTTAACAAAAGCTGTACAACTTGCAACCAAAAAAATTGAGGGTGCTTACGCTTTATGTATTATGCATAATAACGAACCTGAAAAACTTGTTGTAACAAAAAGAAATGCACCGCTTTTAATTGGCGTTGGTGAGGGTGAATACTTTGTAGCATCAGACGTTCCAGCTATTATCAAACACACTAAGAAAGCTATTTATCTAACTGATAATCAAGTTGCAACATTAACTCCAAATTCTTTGAAAATCGAAAACGAAAAAGAAGAAGTTATTGAACCAAAGGTTGAAGTTTTACCTTGGGAACCTGTTGCATTAAGTAAAATGGGTTATAAACACTTTATGCTTAAAGAAATTCACGAACAACCAGACGTTATTCGCAATATTCTTGTTGGCAAACTTCATACATCTAATTCACCAATCGTTTTAAATGAAGTTAAACTTAATAAAGATACACTTAAAAATCTAAACAGAATTCAGGTTATTGCTTGTGGTACTTCGCTTCATGCCGCAATGATTGGTAAATATATTATTGAAGATTTTTGTGGAATTCCTGTTGATGTTGAGGCTTCAAGTGAATATATTTACAGAAAAACCGTAACAGATGAGCATACACTTGTTATTGGGGTATCTCAATCTGGTGAAACTGCTGATACTCTAACAGCTATCAAACAATCAAAAGCACGTGGATCTCATATTTTGATTATTACAAACCGTCCTGATAGTGCTATGGCTAGAGAAGCTGATAGCTTAGTTCCTGTTAGTGCAGGTATTGAAGTTTCTGTTGCGGCTACAAAATCTTATATTGCACAGTTAACTTCATTCTATTTATTAGCACTTTATATGGCAGAAATTAAAGGTACAATGGCTACATCAGATTTAACTAATCTTAAATCTGAAATGCTACTTTTACCACAAAAAATTGAACAGATTTTAGCTCATAAAGAAGAAATTCAAACTTGTGCAAGAAAATATGCAAACACAAGAGATTTTATCTATATTGCAAGAGGTATTAACTATCCAACAGCACTTGAAGGAGCTTTAAAACTTAAAGAAATTAGCTATATCAACGCAACAGGTTATCCTGCAGGTGAGCTTAAACACGGTCCTATTGCGATGTTAGATGAAACAATGCCTGTATTATCTGTTCTTATGAAAGGTTCCGTGTATGAAAAAATCCTTTCAAACAGTGAAGAAGCAAAGGCTCGTAATGCAAGAATGATTGCCCTAACAAACTCTTGTGATACAAAATTAGATGATTTATTTGATTTTATTATCAGAGTTCCTGAAGTTACTGAATTGTTATCTCCGATTGTGGCAATGATTCCGCTTCAGTTGATTGCTTATTATATAGCTGAGTTCTTAGGTAAAGACGTTGACCAACCTAGAAACCTTGCAAAATCAGTTACAGTAGAGTAATTATGACAAAAATATTATCAGAAATTATTTATATTGATAAGTCAAAACCCATTGAACAAACGCTATTTGAAACCTATGGTGAGGTTGTTAGGTGGGCAATAGTAGATGTTTCTGATAAAGAATACAAAATCTCATTTTCTTATGAAGTAAAAGAGGCACAGACTAACTAGTCTATGCCTCTTTTCTCTCGATGTATATAGGGATTATATTATGCGTTCAAAACTAAGTTTTTTGTAGCATTTTCAATTGCACCTGTATCATTGTATTTTTGTTCGATTTTACCATCATCGTATGCATGTTTTGTAATTGCACTTAAAACATATGTGGCGGCTGCAATAGTTAAACCGATTTTACCGTATTTTTTAGGTGCACGTTTAATTGCATTTAATGCATTTGCAATAGCTTTAGTTACCGCGTTAGTTGGGTTTTTGAACAATTTACCTAATGCAGTAGCACCTTTTCTAAGGTATTTTACTCCTGTTTGGCCCATTTTTGTTAGTAAACCTGGTTTAGTGGCCGCAACACCTGCAACAACGCCTGCAGGAACTACTAATTTTAACGTTGCATTTGCATCGTTTTTGATTTTTTCTGCAGCACAATCTGCTCTATTTGTTAAGCTACCTTTTTTGTTATCTAATAATGTTGGAATCACTCTTGCAGGTACACCTACTGCACCTAAACCTAATCCACCTAAAGCTACTTTAGCAACTGCGTTCATAATTACCTACCTTTCAAAAACTACATAAAAAATTAACCTACTCTTATATAAAGTATTTTTGAAAAGTAAAATTGCGTGTTACTTAATATTTGTTAATATTCATCAATTTCTATTGCATTAACAGGGCAAGTAATTGCCGCATCTATACACAAATCTTGTGTTTGCTCTATTTTATCAGGGTTGACCACGGCTTTATTTCCCTGCATTTCAAAGACTTCAGAGTTAATAATTGCACATGCTCCGCATCCAACACAATTATCAAGTACACTTACGTTCATAAAAAATACCCTCCATTTGTTTTTATAACCAATTATGGAGGATATTTATAAGTTTTTTATTGGTATTTAATCTAATTTTATAGACTAATCTTCGTTTGTAATAACTTGTGCACCCATATTTTCCACAGGTAAAGTCTTAATATCACATTTGATATTTTGATTTGCCCAAGTTTCTTTTACAACGTTTCTAATCTTGTCTAAGTCATTCTTTTCAGAAATAACAAGAATTGTAGAGCCTGCACCACTAATTACACAGCCTAAAACGTTTTCAAAATGCTTTAGATTATCCATAATTTTGTCTAAACCAGGGATAAGTTTCATTCTGTAAGGCTGATGTAGTCTATCTTTAAGAGCGGTTTTCATTAGCTCAGAATCTTTAGTATTAACGGCTTGAATAAACATTGCAAGTCTTTGAGCATTAAAGATAGCATCTTTCATTGGAACTTCTTTTGGAAGTACTGAGCGTGCAATTTCTGTTGCTAATTCAAAATCAGGCACACATACTGTAATAGCCCACTCTTGCGGCCATTCAAGTTTTCTATATGTAACACTACCATCATCTTCTTGAGCGGCAATAATTAAGCCACCTAAAATAGCAGGTGCAACGTTATCAGGATGCCCTTCAATTTCAGTTGCAATTGATAATAATGCAGCTTCGTCTGCAGGACGACCCAAAAGTTCGTTCGCAGCTAATAAAGCACCAACAATAACTGAAGAACTGCTTCCTAACCCTCTTGTAACAGGGATGCTAGAGTGAATTGTAATCTTTAATTCGCTTGGTGTTTGACCAATAGAGTTGTATAAAAGCTCAACAGCCTTATATACAATACTATTCTCATCAAGTGGAATGTGAGAAAGTGACATTGGATCTATCGCATCACTGTCTGCAATTACGTTTATTTCAATACCTGTACCAGGTAAAACAGTTTCTTCAATTGTAACTGTATTATAAATTGGTAGAGCTAGTCCCATACAATCAAAGCCTGGACCAAGGTTTGCACTAGTTGCCGGAACTTTTACACTTATTTTCATAATATTAATCACCTTTCTTTCTTATTATAACAAAAACAAGTGTAAAAATGACAAATATTCCCTAATATTAAGTTCTTGCCCTACCCTAAAAGGGGTGTATAATAAGACTATGTATGAGTTTTACCCATATTTTACTAATGATGGTTCAGTAGGGCTGTATAGTCCCGATTTTGATGACATATACCATAGCTCCACAGGAGCTTTAACAGAGGCATATGAGAAGTTTATTATGCCTGTAAATATGGAAGAAATTTTAAAAAGAGATTCGATTAAAATTTTAGATATTTGTTATGGAATCGGATATAATTCAAAAAGTTTTTTAAATTTTATTTTTGAAAATATTTTTTTGGAAAAAAATAAAAAATCTTCCCCGCTTACAGATAGGAATATCGCTCCGATATATACCAATAAAATAAATTGTGCAGAAACTGACATTTATAACGAACAGATATATACTGATAACGTATTTAGTAAAATTTCTATAACCGCTATAGATAATGATAAAATTTTAGCATTTTTATCTCCATTTATAAAAACAGGTGAAAAATTTTTTAAAAATGATGATTTTGATTTTGAAAAGAAAAATATTGGAAAATATTTAGAAAAAAATAAAAGAATAAAAAATCAGAAAATTCAAAAAATCATAAATTTTTTAATTTTTGAAAAAATCGCCCAAAACAACCCTGATTTTTATACAAATGAGGCTGTAACCCGCATTATAACTGATAAAAAGTATGCTAAATACTTTGCACGTGATATAAGAGGCATTTACAGGGGTAAAATTAGTGGGGGGTATATAACTAACCTATACAGATTTTTAGGTGTCTTCCTAGCCTTTTTACATAATATATATTATCGACATGTAGCTAATCGTTACAAAAAGAATTTAAAACGCTATAAATTAGAGGATATTACTTTTAACCTAAAAATTGATGATGCACGTAATGTTATCAAAGAAGATAATAATTTATATAATTTGATATTTTTAGACGCTTTTACTCCATCAAAATGTCCTTGTCTATGGTCATATGAATTTTTTAAACTTTTATATGAGCACTTAGAACAAGATGGAATGATTTTAACTTATTCTACTTCAGCGGCTATCAGATCAGCCATGCAAGAAGCCGGTTTTCATATCGGGAATATATATAACGAACGTGAGAAAAAATTCACAGGTACTATTGCTGTTAAAAATTCTGACCTAATTATTTATCCCCTCTCAGAATTCGATTTAGGGCTTTTAAAAACTTCGGCAGGTATATTTTATAGGGATGAAAATTTAACAGGGCAAAATGAGGCTATATTCGCCGCTCGTAAAAAAGAGGTCGAAAACACTGATAGAATCTCAACTTCGCAATATAAGAAAAATTTCAATAAGGGGGAAATATGCAAGAATACGACATCTTAGTAATCGGAGGAGGTACATCTGGTTGTGCTGCAGCATATACAGCAGGAAAACTAGGCTTAAAAACCTTATTGATTGAAAAAGGTATACATTTAGGTGGTGCAATTACCTCTGGGCTTGTTGTTCCGGTAATGAAATCTGGAGAAAATCAAATAAATACTGATTTTTATCAAAAACTAATTTCTGAGTTAAAAAATTTAGGTGGTCAAATAACTTATCAAGACAATCCTGGCTGGTTTAATCCTGAACTTACAAAGATTGTGCTGGATAAAATGATGAAAGATGCAAATGTTGAAGTAAGATTTAATACATATCCAAAATCTGCAAAAATTAATTCTTCTTACATAGACCATGTAGAAATAAACACAAATATATTATCAGTATCTAACGATACGATATATACAGATAATAATTTGGACAAAAAGAGTGAAATATTATCGGAATATATCGGAGCGAAGTATATTGTAGATGCGACAGGAAATTGTGAATTTTCAAAATTAATTAATTGTGAATTTTTAGAAAATAAAAATGAATTTCAGCCGATGAGTTTGAGATTTATTATGAGTGGTATTGATAGAAAAGCCTTTGGTAATTGGCTATTACAGACTGATTCTAATAGGGATGTTACAACTGTTGAAGAAATAGATGGGGTAACTCACTTATCTACAGCTTACACTTGGGATGCAGGCAGGGCTTGGGCTTTAGCCCCATTGTTTGATGATGCGGTAGCCAAAAATATATTAAAAGACTCTGATAGAAACTATTTTCAGGTGTTTTCTGTGGCTGGAACAGCTGATTCTATTGCCTTTAATGGCCCTAGAATTGTTGAAAACTTAGACCCTAACTCAACTTTAGATACAACAAAGGCTTTAATTACAGCCAGAGAAAGCATATTAAGGCTATCTGAATTTTGTAAAAAATACTTCCCAGGGTTTGAGAATGCTTATATTTCAAACATCGCAGACTCACTTGGAGTAAGGGTTTCAAATAGAATTAGGGGTAAATATATTTATTCAATTGATGATTTAAGAAGTGGTAAAAAGTTCGATAATCCAGCATTAATTTCAAATTATCCCGTTGATGTTCACTCTAAGGATAAAAACGCCTCAACGCTTGAACAAACAGGGGAATATCAACTTCCTATTGAAAGTTTAATGTCAAATGATTATGATAATTTATTTGTTGTTGGACGTGGAATTTCTGCAGATTACTTAGCACAAGGTGCATTGAGAGTTCAAGGCAGTTGTTTTTCAATGGGCGAAGCCGTTGCAAAATATATTAAATCTCAAATTAACAATGCTTGTTAATCTTGCTACAAAGTATATTCATTGCATCCAGTAACGGATCAATTGTTGTTGAATACGGTGGAGAATAGGTTAAATCGTTATGCTTAAATTCTTTAACCGTTAAATGTGCTAAAAGTGCGGTAGCTAAGCTATTTATACGTTTATCTGCACCAAGTGCACCAATTGCCTGACCGCCCAGTAACAAACCTGAATTTTTATCAGCTATGACTTTTAGTGTAATATCTCCAACATCAGGCATATAAGCTACTTTATCTGTTTTTGAAATTGTTGCAGAAACAGGTGTAAAACCCGCTTCAATTGCCTCTTTTTCATTTAAACCTGTCATAGACATTGTAGTATTTAAACATCTTGAAACAGAAGAGCCAAGCACACCCTCAAATGGTGAATAAATTCCTGCAGCGTTTAAAGCGGCACAACGCCCCTCTTTATTTGCAGTTGAACCTAAAGGAACCCAGACAGATTTACCACTAATTAAGTGCGGTTCTTCGCAACAATCACCGCAAGCATATATATTTGGTGTTGAGGTTTGCATAAGTTTGTTTACCTTAATTGCACCTGATTTTCCTATCTGAATTCCGGCATCTTTTGCAATTTCTGAATTTGGTACAATTCCTGTACAAATAACTATCATGTCGGTTTCGAAAACCTTACCTGAGTGGGTTTTAACAGATGTTGCACTTGATGAATTACCTATAATTTCTGATACAATTTCACCTGTATAGAATTTAAAATTTCTATTTTCAATAGACTCAAGTCTTTGCCTGATTAAATCAGACATATCTGCGTCAAATGATGAGATTAAACGGCTACTGCGTTCAATTACAGTAACTTCAAGCCCGTTTTTAACAAAGGCTTCAAGAAGTTCTAAACCAATATAACCACTACCAACAATCACAGCCCGCTTAGATTTGAGCATTTTTTCTCTGATTTTTATGCCATCTTCAATTTTTCTTAGTGTAAATACATTATCATAGTTTGAAATACCGTGAATATTAGGTATTTTGGCTCTAGCTCCAGTTGCAATAATCAACTTATCATACTTTACAAGATAAGCCTCAGATTTATTACACACAAGTATCTGATTATGTTTTATAAGTATTTTCTCAACCTTAGATTCAAGATATACTTCAATTCCTGCAGCATTAAATTCCTCTACCGAACGGACTAAAAGCATTCTATAATCCGTAAAATTACCTTGAATATAATAAGGTAATCCACACGAAGAATATGATACGTGAGTATCATCAGTATATATTGCTACATTAGCATCAGGGAGTAAACGTTTTATTTTTGCCGCAGCCTTTGCTCCTGCTGCAACACCACCAATTATAACTATTTTCATAGAAATAATTTAGGCATAATTATCACAAAAAACATTACTCAAGTGGTTAATTTGCACTATAAGTATTTAAAATCATACCCTTCATAAATTCGCAGTATGAATCTTTATCTTGCTCAATTTCTTCTGCTTTTTTAATCAAGTTTTTTAATTCAATAATAATCTGTTTTCTAACTAGATCTTCGTACATGTTAATACACACCCCGTGTTCTCTTCTAATCACATGTACATTTACGGCAGATATTTTGTAAACTTTAGGAATTTAGAGCAAATGTTAATGAATTGTTACTTAATCAAGTTCATTATAAACAATTTTCTTTCTCATTGACCATTGAATTAGCGTCAACACAAGGATTATAGCAAATAATACATATGCAATAGCACTAGCTTTCCCAACGTTAAAATATTCAAATGCATTTTTATAAATCGCATAAACAAGTACATTTGTGCTATCAAAAGGTCCACCTTGAGTCATTAAATAGATTAAATCAAACACTTGGAAAGATGATATTGCAGTAATAATGATTACAAAAAATATAGTAGGTGATAATAGTGGAATTGTAACGTTTTTAAAGGTTTGAAATGAGTTTGCCCCATCAATTTTTGCGGCCTCAAACATAGAGTTTGAAATAGATGATAATGATGATAAAAAGATTATCATATTATAGCCTATAAGTTTCCATACAGATACAATTATCAAGGCTGGAAGTGCAAAATTTGAGTCATATAACCAATTTATATTGATATGTAAAACCTGATTTAATAACCCTATATTAGGGTCAAATATCCAAGCCCAAATGATACCAATAACAACCATAGGGGTAATAAAAGGTAGAAAATATGCCGTTTTAAAAAACTCACTACCTCTTATTTTTGAGTTAAGAATAGATGCAAGAATTAAAGGTATAATTACTCCTAAAATTGGGGTAGATAGTGCAAAAACGACTGTATTACCAAGTATTTTATAAAATAGATTATCCTTAAATAGTAATCTGTAATTTTCTAAACCAACAAATTTTATCGGGTTTAGCAAATCCCAATCTGTAAAACTTAAACCAAATGAACAAATTACAGGAATAATAATAAAAATAAACGTTCCAAGAATTGCAGGCAAAACAAATATCCAAGCCGCAAAGTTTTGATTATTAGTAAATTTTTCAAATAACTTGTTCATGGTACAATTTAATTATATTCGAAAGATTAGGAGATGTGAATTATGCAAAGATATGATCATGCATTCGGCAAGAATGACATACGAGGGATTTATGGCGGAGATATAACAGAAGAGCTGTTTTATAATATTGGTATCGGTTATATTAAATGGTTAACTGAACAAAACGGCAAAGCTGCTAAGGATTTAAAAATTAGTGTATGTATGGATGCAAGATTACATTCTCCATCTTTAAAAACCGCTCTAATTAACGGTTTAAAAGAAGTTGGAGTTGAATATATTGAAGATTTAGGACTAGCTCCAACACCAATTGGTTATTATTCAGAAGTTGCTCACGGGTTAGATGGTGCAATGATTATCACTGCAAGCCACAATCCAAGCGAATATAACGGTATGAAAATGACTTACAACCGTCAAACTTTGAACGAAAAACAAATTAAAGAAGTAAAAGAACTAACTTATGCAAATTGGAAAGAACTTCCTGCTAATTTAGTTCATTATAATTTTGAAACTGCAATTTTGCCTGAATATATTGCTGAAATGAAAGAAAAATTCGGTGAAATCGGTAAAGGAATTAAAGTTGTTGTTGACTCAGCAAACGCAACAGGCGGTATTGTTGGACCTCAATTGTACAGAGAATTAGGTTGTGAAGTTGTGGAATTATTCTCAGAACCTGACGGAAGATTCCCTAATCACCATCCAAATCCAAGCGTTTTATCAACTTTGGAAACTCTTTCTAAGACTGTATTAGAAACAGGTGCAGATTTTGGTATAGCTTTTGACGGTGATAGCGATAGAATCGGTGTTGTAGATTCTCAAGGTCATCCTTTAACAGGGGATAAATTACTTTTAATTTACGCTATGGATATGATTGATAAAAAACCTGTTGTTGTGTCTGAAGTTAAGTGTTCACAAGTTTTATACGATACAATCAACGAAGCAGGCGGAACTGCGATTATGTGCAAAACAGGTCATGGTTATATCAAAGAAAAAATGAAAGAAACTAACGCTATTTTAGGTGGCGAAATGAGTGGTCATACATTCTTTAAAGATAGATATTATGGCTTTGATGATGCGGTTTATGCAGGTTGCAGAATGATTGAAATTGTTGCTAAAAATAAAAAACTAAACGCTAACTTCAAACTAGAAGAGCTTTTAGCACCATTCAATAAAGTGTTTACAAGTGATGAAGTACGTTTTCCTTGTCCAAACGAATTGAAAAAAATCGTACTTGAAACAATGCAAACAGAGGTTCAAAATAACCCAACAATGTTTGGTTCAGAGATAAAAGACATTATAACATTAGACGGTATGAGAATCGTTTTTAAGGGCGGTTTTGCAATGATTAGACAAAGTAATACTGAACCTGTATTTACGCTTCGATTTGAGGCTAATAACGAACTTGCTTGCAATCGCTACAAAGAAGTTATGACTTCATTCCTTGATGAATGCGTAACAGCTATGAGTAAGTAACATAACGCCTCTGTTATGTTGACTTGAACTGGTATTTGTAATACTATGTCCAAAGAGAGATTTTACACTATTATATAAGGATTAGGGAAAGTGGATTTCATTAAATTAACAATTGATTTTTTAACTTTATTAGAAAAAATCGTAGGTAACTATGGTTGGGCTATCATACTTTTAACAATTATTGTAAGAGCTGCTATGTGGCAATTGAACGTTAAACAACAACGCTCAATGAAAATGATGCAAACTCTTCAACCAAAGTTAAAAGCTATCCAAGATAGATACCAAAGCAACCCACAAGTTATGCAACAAAAAATGATGGAGTTTTACAAAGAACACCAATTCAACCCAATGGGCGGATGTCTTCCTCTATTAATTCAAATGCCAATTTTCATTTTGTTGTACTCAGCTTTAATTAGCCCTCAATTCATTCAAGTAGCAGGTGATCAACACTTCTTATTTATTAAGAGTTTGGCTACAACAATGAGAGCTACTGCGGGTATTTCTGATAACGGTGTTTTGGGTGTAGCTAAAGGTGATCAATTCGTTCTTGGCAACACCGCTACAATTTATTTACCTAATGAAAAACTAAACAATGTTAAAGTTGTTGATCCGGCTAAAGCAGTTGAAATTCAAGGCGAATTAGAACCTGGTAAAGATTTAGAAATGGTTGTTAGTTTGAACCACTTCAAACTTAAATTTAGCGAACTAAATAAAATCGAAAAAGCTGATTTAGTTGTAACCAACAATAATATCAGAGAAAATGAAACAATTACATTTGTTAGAGATTCAAAAACTGATGATGGTATCTTAAGAGCAACTGTTCCAACTATCGCAGTTAACAAGACTCTTCACTGGGATGTATTATTGCTAATCGCATTATTTGCAGTAACAATGATTATTTCTCAAAAAATCATGATGACAATGAATAAAAGTGATTCAATGGATCCAACTCAACAAGCATTGCAAAAATCAATGGGTACATTTATGCCACTTATGATTATTGCTACATTCGTTGTAATTCCAATCCCTGCAGGTGTATTGTTATACTTGATTACAAGTAACATCATTCAAATCGCACAAACAATTATCATTGATAAACAAATCAAAAACGAAGAAGAAAAAAAGAAAAACAACGTTGATGATTTGGAACTTAAAAACGCTAAAAATGTTAATGGCAAATAATTAAATAAACACGAGAAAACAGCTCCAATTACGCAATTGGAGTTGTTTTATTTATAAGGAAGAATGAAAAATGAATATCTCAGAATTTGATTATGTTTTACCTGAAAATCTTATAGCTCAAATGCCAGCTGACAAACGTCAGAACTCAAAAATGCTTGTTTTAGATAAGCAAAATAAGACAATTGAGCATAGACATTTCTTTGATATTGTTGATTACATTGATCCAAATTCCATTTTGGTTTTAAATAACACAAAAGTTCTTCCGGCAAGGCTTTATGGCACAAAAGATACAGGTGCAAAAATAGAGGTTTTCTTACTTGAAAGTAAAGAGAATAAGAATTGGTCTTGCTTGATTAAACCATCAAAAAGAGTTAAACCTGATACGATTATAACTATTTCTGATGAGCTTAAAGTTCGTCCTATAAAAAGACTTGAAGATGATGGGGAATGGCTTGTAGAGCTTATTTATGATGGTGATTTGTTCGATATTTTACATAAAGTCGGCAATATTCCACTTCCTCCATATATTGAAAGAAAATTAAAAACTGAAGAAATAAAACAATTTGATATGGAAAGATATCAGACAGTTTATGCTAAAGATGAGGGCTCAGTTGCTGCACCGACGGCGGGTTTACATTTTACAGAAGAAATCCTACAAAAACTAAAAGATAAAGGGGTAGAAATCGCATATGTTACTCTTAATGTTGGTTTAGGTACTTTTAGACCTGTAAAATGCGATAATGTTTTGGATCATAAAATGCACTCTGAAACTTATGAAATAACAAAAGAAGCCGCAGAACAAATAAACAGAGCAAAAGCTAACGGTAAAAAGTTAGTCGCAGTGGGTACAACAACTGTAAGAACTCTAGAAACTGCATTCCAAAAGCTAGGTTGTATTGCCCCTTGTAATGACCATTCAGAGCTATTTATTTACCCACCATATGAATTTAAAGTTGTTGATGAACTTATCACAAATTTCCACTTGCCAAAATCAACTCTTTTAATGCTTGTTAGTGCTTTAGCAGGTAAAGAATTTATTTTTAAAGCGTATAATGAAGCAATTCAAAACGAATATCGTTTCTTTAGTTATGGCGATTGTATGTTAATTAAATAGACATTGACTTTTATTAAATAAACCTTAAATCAAATGGAGGATACATTATTTTCCGAAATTGGCTAGAATAATAATGTACGGGAGGTAGTATAAGAGCATGTTCTCTGAAATGATACAAGGTTTATTGAATACTGGCGGAAGATCTGCGGCTATGCAAAGAGCAGCACAGATAAATAATTACGTCAATAATGTTAATAAACAATTAAATCCTCAACAAGTGCCAACACAGGCTCAAGCTATGGATTCTATTTACCCACCTAATGGAAATAGTGTCCAATCTTTTGAGAAAGTTTTGGCAAATACGGCACAAACAAACTTTGGTTCATTATTACTAAACCCAAAATCAATGAGCGTTACAGGGAACGTTTATGACGGTGATATTGATGTTTCAGGGTTTGATAATGCTACTTTAAGACGTGCAATTCAGGAAGTTAATGATGCCTCACGCAAATATGATCCTAGTTTTGAGGGTGGGAATAAATCTCAACTTATTGGGATGATTAACAAAGTTGCACAAAGACACGGGGTTGATGAAAAACTTGTTCAAGCTCTGATTAAACAAGAATCAGGATTTAACCCAAAAGCAATATCAAAAGCAGGTGCAATGGGCTTAATGCAACTTATGCCATCAACTGCAAAATCTCTTGGAGTAAATGATCCTTACAACGTTGCACAAAATGTTGACGGTGGTGTTAGATACCTTAAATCAATGCTAAATAAGTATAATGGTAATATTATCTTGGCACTTGCAGCCTATAACGCTGGTCCAGGTGCCGTTGATAAATATGACGGAGTTCCGCCTTATAAAGAAACGCAAAATTATGTAAAAAATATTTTAGCAAATTATTTATAATAAAAAATCCCGATGTGCTCGGGATTTTCTTATAATTTGGATAAAACTTTTTGTAATAAATCCAATTTTTTGCTATCAGTTCCAATGCCACAGAGTAACATTGTAGATTTTTCATTAGTTCTTTCATCTTCAATATTAAACTCTTCATAAAGCATTTCAGAAAGCTCATAGCCAGTAATTCCAGGGGCTTTTACTAGCACTTTTGTCGGATCATCACCAAAGAATTCACAACCTTTACATTTTTCTCTGATTTTATCTAGTCTGGAAATCAGATTATGAATTTCTTTTCTTCCATCACGTGAGTCCAAATACATAATATTCGCCTCAATAGAAGCCAGTAGTGGATAAGACGGAGAGGTTGTCATAAACATGCTCAAAGCTGGTCTTACATCAATATCAACTGTACTATGTAAAAGTGCTGTTGGATTTAAACCACCTGCGGTTTTGTGTAAAGATTGAACCGTAAAATCTGCAATATTTGCCGCTGATAAAGGCAATTCATCACTAAACGGATATAAAGCACCATGAGCCTCATCAACAATTAAAAACGCTTCATGACGTTCGCAAATAGCCTTAATTTCCTCAATATCAGAGATTATACCCTCATATGTTGGAGAAGTAATAATAACAGTTCTAATATTGTAACGGCTTAAATAATAATCAATAACATTTGGGTCAACTTCTAACGGAACGCCCCATTCTTCATCAATTTTTAAATCAAAAGTCAAAGCTCTAGCACCAGCCAATCTAACAGCATTAAAATGGCACGGATGAGAGTTTGAGGCAATTAAAACCTTATCACCAACTTGTGTACAAGATAAAACTGCAGCTAAAATACCACTTGTTGAACCGTTAGTTAAAAAAGTTGTTGAACGTGTTTGGTAAATTGAACGTGCCCAAGTTTGTGCACGCTCCAAAGCCTCTTGAGGGTCATGACAATCAGTTTCAGAAATATCAAGTTTATACATTTCTTTCAACTGGTCATAAATAAAGAATTTCTGCCCATGAGATGGCGTTGTGAACATTGTTTTATTAGATTTTTCGCCCAATAAATGTACTAAACTCATAGCTTCCTATTTATTCTTAATTTCAACACTACGTTTTGCACAATATTGAGTCAAAATCATTTTGTCATGGCTTGAGTTATAAACAAACTGACCTGAAACAGTAAATCCGCCCTCATTACGTTTTTCGATTCTTATTGGTTGGAATTTACAAGCTAAAGTAACATTATCAGTCAAAGGTAATGTTACATCATAAGTACCTTCAATATTGATATTTGAAGCAGTAGTTAACTTCATACCACCAGCTGAAATATCAAGAGTTGAGATTTTGTAAGTATTACCGTCTAATACTAAATCCAATTCGTTCATGTATTTGATACGTGTATATTGACGTCTTTGTAAGAATTTATGTTTTGCAGGACTTGCAATAACAAGAGTTTTGCCGTTAATTTCCTTTGCATAAGAGTCAAAATACAATTTGCCGTGTGAAGTTTGTGTATAAAACTCACAGTATGTATTTTCTAAAACACCTTCTGGTTCATAATCCAATTCCAACGTAAAATCACCTGCACGAACCTCAGTAACTTTACCTCTGTTTGCAAATTTAAAATTTTGCGGAATCATTAAAATCTCTTGATTTTCAACAACTAATTCTCTCATTTTCGCCCTTTCTCATACTTATTTAAGGAAATTATACAACATTATTAAATAAATGTCATGATGTTAAGAAAAGAAAAGCCTCTCAAAAGAGAGGCAAGCTGAGCAATCAGAAGAGTTGAGGATTTACATGCTTATAATACGAATATTTTTATATGATTTCATTGATAAAATTAGCAATAATTCGTAAAATTTTATTAGCTAAAAGTATTGAAAAATTGATTTTTATAAATAAAACGTGCTAAAATTAGCATATAGTTTATAAGGAGTTTAGTGGTATGAAAAAAGTATTATTAACAGCATTATTGTTAGGTTTTACAGTTGGCAGTGCTTATGCTAACTACAATTACCTTGGACCAACAACTGAGATGAACAGAAACTTCCAACCATTGATGAAACATCAATTTGAAAGAGAAGAAACTTTGGATTTTTCACAAGATCCTGAACATTACAAAGAAAAAAGAGAGAAAAAAGAAAAATTTATCGAATACCAACAACCAAAAGTTGATATTCCTCCTGCTGCAGCAACTCAATATAACTTGCAAGGTTCAAGACCAGGTTCTAATAACTTGCAATTTGTAAAAGACGCTGATGGTAAGATTAAAATCCAAGGTATTAGATAATGAAAAAACTTATTATTAAGTGGATATTATTTGCACTTGTAATCATGGGGACATGCTATCTCCCAGGTATTAGGGTAGAAAACTTTGCATATGCCATGCTTATTGCCGCAGTATTAACGATTATTAACGTTTTTATCAAGCCTTTAATTAAGTTATTAGCATTTCCAATTAACTTTTTAACCTTTGGTTTGTTCAATTTGGTTATTAACTGCGGGATTTTATATGGTATTGCGTATTTCATCCCACAATACACACTAACAGAGCCTTTGAGTGCATTTATTGCCTCAATAATCATCGCAATTGCGTATTGTATTTTGCGAAAAATCTAGTGTAATATCCACTATTAGGATGTTTTTTAATCAAAAAAAGTGTTAAAATTCGTTAAAATACTTGCACGAACCAAAATTTTTTATATAATGAAAGAGTACACAAGAAGAAGGAGTTTTATTATGAACAAAGAAGAATTAGTACAAGAAATTTCTAAAAAAGCTAACGTTACACAAAAAGAAGCAGCTGAAGTATTATCTTCATTAGTAGATACAATTCAAAAAACAGTTGCTAAAGGTAAAAAAGTTACTTTAGTAGGTTTCGGTACATTCGAACCACGTAAAAGAGCTGCTAGAACTGGCAGAAACCCACAAACTGGTAAAGAATTAAAAATTCCTGCAAAAACAGTTCCTGCATTCTCAGCTGGTAAAAAATTCAAAACTATCGTTAACGGCAAATAATTATAGCCTAACGTAGGAATAAGCTTTGAGCCTCTATCATCAGATAGAGGCTCTTTTTTATAGAATGTTTTACGTGTCCTTTTATTATTAATAAAACAACCTAAGTAATAAAAAATTTATTTACATCAAAAGATGTATTCTACAAAGAATATAAAAGTGGTTTACTTATTAATATATTAAGTAATATGAGGAAAGAGACATTATGAGTTTGGATTCAAGTGTACAAAATAGATTTAGCCTTAAAGTTCTATCAGTTGCAGCCTTAAGTGGTCTTACAGTGTTTGGTGTTGGTGCTAATTCTACTGTACAAGCAGAAGATACAACCACAATAACAACAACTTTAAGTGGTGGTACAGAGCATTCTCTTGAAATTCAAACAACCTATGGTGATGGTAATTCTTCTGTAACTCAAGATGTTACTATATTAGGACAAACTATTCCTTATACATACAAATTTGATAACCTTTATGGTGATGTAGTAAATGGTGATGCTTCAGTAGATACTTCAGTTACTGTTTTGGGTCAACCTGTAACATTTACTTATAAGTATGATTCAAGCGTACCTACGAATGGAAATATGCAAAATAATTCTGATATTTCCTCAACTCCAATTGTTGGTAACTTTATTAATATAGAGAATAATAGTGCTATTCATAACCAATCAGGTAAGATTGGAGATATCGAAAGTGATTTTGTTGGTAATGTTTCTTCTTCATCATATGGTGGTGCAATTTATAACCAAACGACCTCATATAGTCTAGATGAACCGAAAGCAGAAATCGGGAATATCAAAAGTAATTTTATTGGAAACACTGCGTTATTTGGTGGTGCTATTGCAAACTTTGGAGATATCGAAAGTATTACTGGTGATTTCATTGGTAATATTGGTAAATCATATGGTGGTGCTATTTATAATTCTCTCAAAATAGGAAATATAAATGGTGATTTCATTGGTAATCGTGCAGAGTCGGGTTCTGCAGGTGGTGGTGCTATTGCCAATTATAGTATAATTGGAAACATTACTGGTGATTTTATAAATAATTATGCATATTATGATGGTGGTGCAATTTTTATAAATAATGGTAGATGTGAGGATATTAAAGGTAATTTTATTGGTAATGTTGCAGCTGATTTTTATAGTGAAGGGGGCGGAATTTATAATGATTCATATATAAAATCAATTACCGGTGATTTTATTAATAATTATGCTTACCGCGGTGGTGGTGCTATTTATAATGTTAATAACGGTACTATCCCAAGTATTAGTGGGCGTTTTGTTGGAAACTCTATATTTACAGGTGGCGGTGGGGCTATTTATAACTATGGTGTAATAAATGAGTTAAAGGGTGAATTTATAGGTAACTATATTAAAGGTGAGTATCCCGTTGGTGGTGCTATTAATACTACAAAGACTATGGGAAATATTACTGCAGATTTTATTGGTAATTATGCTGATAGTACTGGATATTGGAGCTATGCATATGGAGGAGCTATTTATAATCAATCTCAATCAGCGAGTTCTACCGTGGGTGATATAACTGGTGATTTTATTGGTAATTATGTTATTGCAGGTAACGGTGAAGCTCTTGGTGGTGCAATTTTTAATAGAGCCACTTTGGGTTCGAAAAATGCCGAGGGGGATGTTATTGGTGGGATTATAAATTCTTCATTTATAGGTAACTATGCTATAACAGAGCATAGTTCGTCATCGGCAAGAGGCGGTGCTATTTATACGACCGAAAATTTAAATTTGATATCAACAGATGGTTATAAATCTTTATTTATTGATAACTACGTGCAAGATGTAAGTAATGGTAGAAGACCTGAAGCGATTGCTTTAAGTATTCCTCATGATGGAATATATATGGGTTCCCATAAGATAAGTAGTATAAATAGATATAAATCAATTTATAAAATTGAATCTACTCCTGTTACTTTAACTATTCATAATGATAAGAATGCAAAAACAGTAATGGATGGACAGATTGTTGGTATGACAAGAACAATAATTCCTGGGATGTATTATGATAGTTCTAATAACCGACAATATGTGGATTCAAATTATAACGATATCCCAACACCTGAGGCTGTAGCATTGACAACCAGATTAAACTTAACAGGTGATGGAACAGGTTCTGTATCTTTATATGATGACATTTTGAATATAGATGTATCAGTAAGTGATGTTACTGTTGATTTCGCAAATGCTAAGATTCACAATTATGTACTTAACAGTTTAACTTCTCAAGATACTACAAGTTATAATATTGATGTTGATTTAAAAAATGGTACTGCTGATACTATTGAAACATCAAATGCATCAACAGGTACTGTTAAGTTGAAGTTGTTTAATTTGTTGAATAATTCAGTAGGAAATCCTATTGAAATTCAAATATTAAAGACTCAAAATTCTAATCTCCAATTGGCATTATCTGATAATATTGTAGAAATGCCTTATGTGGAAAATGTTGTTTATAACGATCAAATAATCGCAAAATCAGGTGCTATTGAATTATTTACAACAGATACAACAAACGATAGTATTAGGTTAGATGGAAGTAAAATTTATGACGGTTTACAAGTTCTAAATATTAAGGAGTCTGATAAAGCTAGAGATTTTATTTTTAGAACAACAGATAACTATAATGTAAGTGATGATTTGGGAGAAACAACTTCTGGAATACTTAATGTCGTTGGGCTTTCAGAAAAATCTCAATCAACAATAAATGCTCAAGGTCATAGTTTGTTTGAATTATCAAATGAAACTGAATTAAATATATCAAATGTTGAAATTAATGGGGCTGAAGCTATTCAAGGTTCAGTGATTAATGCAACAAATACAGATTCAACTGTAAACTTACGAAACGTAAGTCTAAAAGATAACGTTTCAATAGGAGAACATGGTGGTGCTATTTATTCAGTTACAGACGTTGAAATTATTACTGATGGTGTCGAAACTGTAATTTCTGGAAATAGTGCAAATGGTGTCGATGAAGCTATTTATATGGCTGATGCTGATAATACATTAGTAATTAATACAAAAAATTCAGGTGTTGTAACTATTGATGATTCAATTAATGGTGAAAATGGTTATGATGTAGTGATAGCAGGCGATGGCTCTGGTAACGTAGAATTAAATAGTTCTATAAAGAATGCAAATGTTACTTTAGATAAAACAATATTGAGTTTAAGTAATTCTGATACTTTTGCGACAAGTGATTTAATTATAAATTCAGGAACTCTTGATTTAATTAATGATAAAGCACAACAACAAAATATGCACTCATTGTCTGTAAATGGTAATTTCAATCTTAATTTAGATGCTGATTTAGCAAATGTAACAATGGATAGATTACCAGAAAATACAATAATAAATAATGGTGCGTTTATAAATGTTGATCGAATCAATTTACTTTCAGATGCGGTAGAATATTTAACAAAAATTCCGTTTGCATACGAAGGTTTTAAAGATAATGTTAAGTATATTGGTGCAAATGAGCTATCTCAAAGTACTCAAATTACAACTGCGTTTGCACCAATTTATAAATATAGTGTAGCTTATGATAATACAACGGGTACATTTATATTTAATAAAGGTGCAGGTTCAGTTTTATCAAATAATAATGCATTTAACCCTGCTGTTTTAGGTTCATCAACAGGTGCAGCAGTTGGTGCAACAGGAACAATGAATCAAACAATGAATTATGCGTTCCAAAATTCAGATAACTTTATGAATATTCCATATTTAGAAAGAATTTCATATAGAGATAGAAATAAATATGCATTATCTCCAACAGGTGATGCAACAGATGTTGGTACATATTCACCATTGTTCACTAAGAATGAATATGGAAGTGCTTGGTTCAAACCTTATGCGACATTTGAAAATGTAGGGCTTAAGAATGGTCCAAAAGTTTCTAATATCACTTATGGTACATTAGTTGGTTTCGATACAGATTTAGAATCTATTAAAGGCGGATGGGATAGAACTATTACAGGTTATATTGGTTATAATGGTGCATCTCAAAGATACAGTGGTGTTGATACATACCAAAATGGTGGTTTAATTGGCGGAACAGTAACTTTATATAAAGGTAACTTCTTTAACGCAACAACACTATCAGTTGGTGCTAGTGTAGCAAATAACTCAACTATGTATGGTAATGACGATTATGCGATGTTATTAAGTGGTATCGGTAACAAAACAGGATATAACTTTGAATTTAAAGAGGGTAAATGTATATTACAGCCATCCCTACTTATGTCATACACTTTTGTAAATACATTTGATTACACAAACGCAGCAGGTGTAAGAATTGATAACAAACCATTACACGCATTACAATTAGCCCCAGGTGTAAAACTTATTGGAAATACTAAAAACGGTTGGCAACCATATTTGGGTGTAAGTATGGTATGGAATTTGATGGGAGAAAGTGACGCAACTGCAAATGGTGTAAAACTTCCACAAATGTCTATCAAACCGTATGTTCAATACGGCATCGGTGTTCAAAAACGATTCAAAGATCACTTTATGGGCTTTGGACAAGCAATGATACAAAACGGAGGACGTAATGGTATCAGTTTAACTGCAGGCTTCCGTTGGGCAATCGGTAGAGAGAAAGACCAAAAGGTTGAAACTAATAAGCAAAATGGTGAGATTGCAAAACAGGTGCAAAATGATAAAGTTTCATCTGCTTCAGGCAAAAAGATATTAAAACAAATGAAACCGGAGCAAAAAGTTGCGTTAGGTGGTAAAAATCATTCAACAATAACAGTAACTTCTGGCATGTTGAAGCAGTTATAAGAAGGTTATGTACCACAAATTTGATATAAAACTAGGGGTTGGGTTTCCATCCCCTTTTATTTTGAAAAATTCTATTTTTACATAATTATCATTATAGTATGTATCGTAATGTAGCAAAACGTTACGCAAAGCCTTGTGGCTACGTTTGTCAATATTTAAGAAATTTTAAGATTTCTTAAAGTGTCCCTGTATTATTAATTAATACAATATAGTTTTGAAAGAGGGTGTATATATGAAATATTTTTTAAAATTTATTAAAAAATA
>JAZSDA010000053.1:0-6496 GCA_045530955.1 Candidatus Gastranaerophilaceae bacterium | reverse complement strand
GATAAGGATGGTTTTATAGTTTATTCAAAAGAAAAAATTCATGAATCTAAAAATCTTGCTGGAAGAAATCTTAAGGTGGAATTTAAAGATGTTTATGATAGTTTAGACTGGAAGAAAATTAATAAATCTGGTGAAAGTTATACTTATAGATATTATTTTTATAAAAAAATATCAAATGCTAAAAAGCATGCAACAGTTGTCATGATGAATCCTGCATTTGCGTGTTCTGAAAGTAATGATAATACTATTAATAATATTGAACATTATTTGAAAAAGTTAAAAACTTTTGGTTCGTTTGATATTATTAATTTGTATCCTATCCGTATGCCAAATTCATCGTGTTTGAATAAGTTTATTAATTTCTTAAATTTAAATGATGATGAAACTTATAGTGATTTTTTATTGAAATTTTTAGTAAATTCAAAGAGGAATGGTTCCACTATTATTGCAGCTTGGGGCAGTACATATCATAAGAAAGCAAAAAGTCTTTTTGCAAAAAAGGATGATGTGAATGGTTTTAAATGTTATGCTATAAATGATAAGACGAATTCCCCAAAACACTTTGGAAGTATGGCATATAATTCAGAAAGAAATAAACCTGCAAAATTAGAAGCCTATGAGTTCTAACTATTTTAGGATTTCAATAAGCTCATATTTTATAGTTTCTAAACTTGATTTTAAATTCGTATGTTTTAGGTTAATTGTTTTGAAATTTATTTCATATTTTTCAGTAATTTCTTCATCTGTATTTAAGAAATAGTTATCAATATTTGGTCGAGTCTTATCCCATTGTGGGTATAATAAAATTGCTTTGTGTGCGTTATGTAGTAAGCAATATGTTGAAACTTGGAATACATCAGCATTTGAGAAATCGTTTGCATTTCGGAATTTTTTATATTTTGTGTCTATAACAATTTTTTCATTACCCTTTTTCACCATTATATCAACGTAGGTGTTACGTTTTTTGTTATGGTCACCACGCAAAAGTTTTCGTCCTTTTTGAGATTTTACTTCGCATTTAAAATCGTCTTTGTATTTATTAATAAGCTCAAACACAAATTCTTCAAATAATTTGTTCATATCCCAAATAAGTGTAATATTTTCAAATTTGTTTTTTGATAAATCAACGCTTGTTTGTTCAATAAACATTTTTGCCAAATTTAATGGCTTTTTAAATAATTCCTGGTTGCGTGTTAGCTTTATTTTATTGGCTTTGAATTTATCAAATCTGATAAATTTTATCTCAGAGTAATAATTCATTATGAACTTAAGAATTTTTTTGTTGTAGCTGTCTTGAGAGATATTATATAGACAGGTTGAAACAAACAAGAATAATTGGTTCAGTTCGTTATCTTCTGAAAATTCATCAAATTCGCAATAAAACTTTGATTGGTTTGTGCAATTATAGCGAATGTTTTCTGAGAATTTGAGTTTACCTTTGAGAAAACTTAGGTTATCTTCTTCCCTAACATATTTTTTAGGTGTCAGACGTTTTAAACAATCAAATAGTGAATTAGCAAATTCTCTAATTAAGATTTCAATAAACGGATTTTTTGCTGAGGCAAGTTTAGCATCATTACTTGTTTTTATGTCTAATTTTTTTGTAAAAGAAAGCATAAAAATCAAGTTTTTTAGGATATTTTCATTGTTATTATCTTTATCACAAATTAGTTTTGGCAAAATTTGGATATGTATTTTTTTATATTTTATAACTCCAACCCAAGAGTTAGCTTTCACTCCTGTTGGTGTAACTTGTAGTGCGGAAGTCAAATTTTGACACTTGATGTAAGACTGTAATTTTGATAAATCACAGTCTTTTATATTGATTTCTTCGTATTCTTTCACATCAAAGGGTTTTGCCACTATTTTTCCTCTTGTTCATCTTTTTTAGTTTCAAAAGCATTTTTTAGAGCTTTTGAAAAATCAATATCTTTTTGAGGGGTGAAATCAAATGTTTCATCTTCATCACAAGTGTAATCAGTTGCAAATTTTACTTGTGACAGTTTCTTGATGAAAGATTCTCCATTATCTTGAGCTTTACCTAATAGAGCTTGTAGTTTGTCCCAATCTCCATAAAAATATTCATTTAGAAGCGGTATAATGCAATCAAACCAAACCTGTTTGAAATTGGTTTCAAGATCTTTGTCAGCTTTTAAGTTCATAAAATAGCTGTGACCGATTTGGTGATCTCTGTCTAAAAGAACAGATATCCTTTCGTTTAGTGTTTTGAAAATATCTTGGATATTTAGATCTTGAATTTCTAATTTTTCATCAATTAGAGTTGCATCTGGCATCATCTCTTTGAACGTAAATCTACGGCGAAGAGCAATGTCAATAGATGCAATAGATCTGTCAGATGTGTTCATTGTTCCGATGATGTAGAGGTTTTTTGGAACTGTGAATGGATCTTGTGAATAAGGTAATTTAAGTGATAAACTTTCACGTTTATCTTCTTCAATTAAAGTGATAAGTTCCCCAAATATTTTTGAAATATTCCCTCTGTTAATTTCGTCGATTATAAGAATATATTTGTTTGTGTTTTTAGTTGTCTGCATGTTTAATTTGTAATGTTCGTTCAAGTAATCGAGAATTCCTTGAACATAACATTTTCTACCATTTTTAAATATTTCATTTTGCAAATAATCTTTGGTAATTACGCCAACGCTATTTCTATCAAAATTTTCGCCAGTGTATATTTTAAGATTATTCTTTTTGTTAGTTTTTATCCCAAATTCACTACCATTAGGTGTTGTGAGTATTAGTAGTTTTTTTGAAGAATTTAAATCTTTTATTAATTGATCATAAATTTGGTCAAAGTTCTTTTCAATCTTAATAGTTGTTTGTGCGTCAGAACATATCTTTTTAAAAATTCCATCTTTCAATTCGTATGTTAATTTATCTTCACTGTTCAAATCAGGTTTGATTCCTTCTACAAATTCTTCATAAGAATATGATTGGTGGAATGTAACAAATTCAATTTGACCAAGCTGTTTTAATTCGTCGAATTTATTTTTTAAATGTTCATATGTTAGCCAGTTTAAAAATTTACCATATTGGTTCAGGGCAGAATCATAATAGGAAGTCCCACCAGAAGAAGTTGCATGTTTGTATTCGTTGACAAAATACTCACTATTAGTAATTTCTGATTTTAACTCCTCAAATATATTTTTATCTAACATGTGAAATATTGCTATTTTAAAATTCATATCTAACTTTTCAATTGCGTTGCAATAATCCCTAAATGTTTTATCTTTATTCTGAGCATTAGAAGTTTGCATGTACCAATTTTGAAATAGTTCTTTTAACCCGACAATTTCCATAGCTTTAACAACTGTATTATAAGTTTTACCTGTTCCAGGAGGTCCGTATAGTATTTGGTTTAATGGTTGGTTTGATTTTGTATTCATTTGTTCCATCCCGTTTGGTATTTCAGTGTCTTGATTTACTTGTTTAGTGAGTATATATAGTATTTTTTCGATTGCTTCATTTAGTGTTCGTTCTGAATTTATCCAATATTCTCCATTTAGTTTCCAGCCATAAGAATCGGGTACTTTTTTGCAATTCTTTTTGAGTTTTTCATTTAGTTCTTCATATTGAATTAAAATTTTAAATTTTGCTGGTTTCTTTTGAACATAATGAACTTCAACTATATTATTGTTGTCAAATTTAAGAGCGGTATATTGTTTGGGTTGCTCATTTACTGTTAAGCCTAAGGATATTGCATATTCTAATAAGTTTTGACGTAATGTATTAACAAAAATTTGTCCAGCTTCATTATATGGTGTTGTAATGGTGATTTGTTGGGGATTAGGTATAAGTTCTAGTAATGTAGATGCTGCAGTCCAAGTATCCTCAGTATAAGATGTTTTTGGTCCGATTTTTTTATCATTATTAAGAATTATATTGTTTGCAATTTCTAGAACATATTTTAATGGGTATTGAACTTCTTTATATGTAATAAAGTGTGTGGAATAATCTCTGTGTGTGTTAGAGCTGTTTTTAATGTGTTCAATTGCTTGAATAATTATATTTTCGTCTATATCTTGACAAATATTTACTAAATCTTTTTTCAATATATTTCCAAATGCCATACTTAACCCCTTTTTCTTTTAAATTAGCATAAAAATTTATAATCCAAAATGTTGTCAATAAAGTAATCTACCTTATAAAATTGGTCCAAATAGTTTCTTCTTTTTTGGGCATTTCAACACCGGCTTCTTTTGCGGCTTGTTGACATTTTAAGTGCCAAGCCATATTGCGGGCAAGGATTCTCATATTTTGCATACCCTCTAAGTCTTGGCGAACTTCATCTGGGTTTGAGCCGTGAACCATATTCCAATATCTGCCTGAAATTATTGGCATTTGTGATATTGTGAAATATTTATTTAATTGGTCAAGAGTTGCGGTTGTACCTGCACGTCTTGCACTGGCAATAGATGAGCCCGGTTTGTGTTCAAAAATATCTCTGCGTCCTGACATAGATGCACTGAAAAATGCTCTATCTAAAAACGCAACTGTTGCACCAGAAGATGATGCGTAATGAACAGGCGAACCAATGATTAAGCCGTCGCATTTTTCCATTAGTTCGACAAATTCATTTACTCTATCATTAACGACACATTTGCCTAAATTTGCACAAGCACGGCACGCCATACAAGATTTTATGGCATCGTTTCCAACGTGAAAGATTTCAGATTCAATGCCTTCTTCTTTTAATGTGTTTGCGATTTCTGTAAGGGTAGTGAATGTGCAACCTTGACTATGTGGTGAACCATTAAATAATAAAACTTTCATATACAAGCCTCCATAAACACTTTTCTATGTGCATTTTATCACGAAAGATTATATTTTAATTAATTTTAGATATTATTACATTAGAAAAGGATACTGTATTTACAATAGTAGAAATTTAATATAGGTATTAAACTATTGTAATAAAAGTAGTATCATAAAAATCTACAATAGTAGAAATTTAATATAGGTATTAAACAATTAAAACAGAAGTAATTGAACCAATATCTACAATAGTAGAAATTTAATATAGGTATTAAACCCTTAGAGTGTTATAATAACCTTTTTGAGTCTGAAAAGTTGTCAATGTGCGACAGATGTGGTCGTTTTCCATCTTGTTTACCTATAATTGTAATTTTATTTTATTAAGACTAAGGTTTGTATAATTTTTAATCTACTACAATTATATTATATTCTAAATTTTTTGTATAGCCAAAATTGGTAATTTTACAATTTTCACTGGTTTCAATTATTATTACACTGTCTGTCTCAACTGAGTATTGGAGTCTATATCCATATCTTTTGATAAAATTGCAAAATTTTGTACGTATGTTAGCCAATCGGCATTAGTTATTGAATAGTCTATTTTTAACTTTTCGTCGGAAGATTTAATTCGTTCTACCAACATTAAGCCTTTTCTTGCAATATTATATGCACCATTGGCATCAGCATTTCCTGGTAAATTTTGCTCATTTTTTCTTGAATCAAAGAAATTACCTTGTGTGTTTTTTACAGGTGATAAAATATAATCTTCTGTGCTATTCGTTATGCTATTTCTTAATTGAACAAGTAACTTAAACAAAATAGCAAAGCCATAAAAGCCATCTTTTTCTTTATTAGCATTATAAAATTTACTATCTGTTTTATTTAAAATATCTTGCTTTAAATTAGTATAATTAATCGAATATTTATCAAATAAAAATTTGAATTCTTTTGTTAAACAAATTTCCTCATTCGTCCATTCAGAATTTTTATTAATATCTCTATATGTTCTAATTCTTTCGCCGTAGGTACATAATGTCCAATTTTTTCTTTTGCCATAAGATTTATCAGAAAATTTAGTACAATCAGCACTGAACTCAAAGTATTGTTTCTTTTCATTGAATTTAATATCATCAAATTTTTCAATAAAACTATTATCAACTTTTTTCAAGTCAAAGAAATTTACAAAACCTGTAACTGGATCTATTTTACTTGTATTCCAAGCCGGTATATAGAAAATAACACCATTTTGTTTTAAATTTTTTACACTTGGATCTGCTAATTGATAAGCATTTAAAATACCGCCTTGTGCATATTTTTCTTTAACAGCTTTATCAACTAAATAACTTAATTTGCTAATAAATTTAGTCTCAAACTTGTCATAAACTTGCTTTTCTACTTTTTTTCTTGAATTTTTAAAACCAGCATTTAAATCTTCCAATACAACAATTGCATTATATTTAAACATGAGTTCTACAAGTTTATGAACAACTTGGCTCATATAACCTTCTTTTAATTCCTTAATATTTTCAATCGTTCCCCAAGATTTGCGAGCTTCATTTCTTTCTTTTTCTTTTTTGTCTAAAAGTTCACGATAATTTGTTCTATACTCATTATCATTATATTTATTTGTAATTGTATTTAAAGAACATTGTTCAACAATTTTACCATTAGAATTAACAACAGTAATATAAAGTAAATGCCTTTCACCTCTGTCTATACC
>JAZSDA010000072.1:0-46706 GCA_045530955.1 Candidatus Gastranaerophilaceae bacterium | reverse complement strand
ACAATTTGGTAATTTCTATTAACGGAAATATTGATAAAGATCAAACAATTCAAAAATTAAATAATATTTTTACCGCAACAGCAACAGATGAATTTAATTACAGCTGCTCAAATTCTAGAATTACAGAAATAACAGAACCAAGAACAAATATAGTTAAAATGCCAACAGAAACCGCTTGGATTTTATTAGGCTGGCAAGTTGACGGAGTTTTAAATAAAAAAGATTATGCAGCATTACAAATCATTGATTCAATGTTAGGTTCAGGAATGAGTTCAAGATTATTTAAAAGTCTGAGAGAACAAGAAGGGCTTGCTTACCAACTTGGTACAGGATATTCTCCAAATGTTTTGCGTGGAAGTTTTATGCTTTACATCGGAACAAATCCTGAAACTTTAGAAAAAGCAAAAGCAGGTCTGTTTAACGAAATAAACAAACTAAAAACTCAATATGTAGGTGATAAGGAACTTAAAGATGCAAAAGAAAAACTTATCGGAAACTACATCATTGGACTTGAAACAAACTTAGATAAAGCCTCAAACATCGGCTGGTACGAAGCATCAACAAGAGGTTACGAATTCAAACAAGATTACGAAAACTTGATAAATAGTATAACTGATGCTGATATTATCGAAGTTGCAAATAAATATTTTACTGATAACTACATAATGTCAGTAGTCACAAAATAATATAAACATAAAAGGTGAAGTAGTTAGCTTCACCTTTTAAATATTATATTTACCCCTACCAATTTGAACGGGTTAAAACTTGTTTTCCATTTGTGTCATACATTTTATCCTTGTACCAAATTCCTTGGAATTCTTTTTCAGGACCAAACATATATTGAATATCTTTTGACACAAAATAGATTGCACTTTTCAACTGACCTTTGCGGTTATACTGCATTGATGTATATGGGAAATTTGGGTATTCATCAGACATAACATCTGTGTAATGTAGTTTTCCAAACGCAGTATAATAGAACGCTTTTGTAGGATTATTTTTGTACTGAATTGCATACATTACAAGCGTACCTTTTTTATAATAAAAAACACAATATCTTGCATCTTCGTCTTCTGTAACCCCATTATTTGTCAACATATAATGGTGCTTGAACTCTCTGTCTTTATAATACTGAGCAAATTCTTTTTTGAACTCATCTTTTGTGAAATAAATTCTGCTTGAATTATTTTCAAACAAAAGATTTTTATATTTTTCAACATTATCTTCTCTTTGAGCAACAGTTAAATCTAACCAATCAAAAACAACTTCAATTTTTAATGGCTCAACCTGTGCCACCTCTTTAACTTCTTCAATTTTAGGTTGCTCAACTTCATCCAAGCTATAAATTTCTTCTACCGCAAAAGATGGCAACAAAAAGTTAAACGACACCATCAATAAAATTGATAATATTATTTTTTTCATAATTAACCTCAACTTATTAGCTATGCAACATTTGATAAGCAATACGCAATTTCACGGAGAAAAGATTATCCTCAGACTGGAATAAATTATTTTCAGAAACTGCATACTCTTCAGGTTTAATAAATCCGTTTATTTCAAAGCCTGCAAAATTACCATTAGCATCACGACGAGAACGAGTAGATAGTGCATAAATAAAGGCTGCCATATCGTGTTTGTCAATTAAATTATCACCAACCTGTTCACCGTGTGCTGAAAGTTTATTGAAAGCATTTCTAATTTGACCTTTTACAACATTCAAATATTCAGGTTTATTCATTGAATCATATCTACCAAAACGATGTTTCAACATATACGCTTCATATTGTTGATATTCAAGTTTACCAGTCAAATTACGGGTTTCTCTAGCAATATAAAGTAAAAATGATTCTGCCAAAGAATATATTTCACCCTTAAATGTATCATCAAGTTTTTTAATATCTTCTGGAGTTTTATCAGGTTTACTAGCCAAAGCTCTCCAAGAATCAGGAGTAACATCGAAAGGCTCAGATTGTGGATTATAGATACCACTTTGGGTAATCATATCATCTAAAATCAACGCAAAAGCTTCCCCAAGTTCAGCGTTACCGCCAGACAATTCTTGCAATATAGAAGTTCTTTGAAGCCCTTGTCCGAAATTATCCATCTAAAATCCTTTAACTTATATCCCAACGACCGCAAGTGCCGCCCCAACGTGCGATGATGTTACCTTTAACATCTTTGATTTTTTCAACATGCTGAACTTCTTCAACACCTTCAACGATTGTAATAACTTCGCAGTTATTTGAACAACCTGTACAAGTACAAGTGATTGAAGAAAAATGCATATCTGCAACATTCCAACCTTTGAATTTAGTTGGTGTTTCTGTATATTGGTGATTTTCCATAGCCAATAACGCCGCACCAATTGCACCCATAGTTTGGTGATTATCAGGAACAACAATTTTTGTATTTAGTGCTTCTTCAAAAGCTTTAACCATACCTGTATTTGTTGCAACCCCACCTTGGAAAGATACAGTCGGAAGAAGTTCTTTGCCTAATGCCAAGTTACTCAAATAGTTTCTAACAAGAGCTTGGCATAAACCATACAACAAATCTTCAACAGGATAACCAAGTTGTTGTTTGTGGATTAAATCAGACTCAGCAAAAACCCCGCAACGACCTGCAATACGTGCAGGATTAGTTGATTTTAGTGCTGTTGGACCAAATTCCTCAATCGGAACATTCAAACGTTGTGCTTGGTGATCTAAGAAACTTCCTGTACCTGCTGCACAAACTGTATTCATCGCAAAATCAGTAACAATACCATCTCTTAAGATAATAATTTTACTATCCTGTCCACCGATTTCTAAAATTGTTTGAACACCCGGAATATTTGTACTTGCAGCAACTGCGTGTGCGGTGATTTCATTTTTAACAACATCAGCACCAACTAATGAACCTGCTAAGGCTCTACCTGAACCTGTTGTACCAACACCTTTTACATCATATTCTGTTAATTTCTTTTCATATAATTTTGTCAAACCTGTTTGAACCGCAAGAACTGGTTTTCCTGCAGTTTTTAACATAACGCTATCTACATATTTACCTGTTTCATCAACAAGTGCTAGTTTTGTGGTAACGGATCCTACGTCTATCCCTAAATATACTGTTAAACTCATGTTTTTATCCTTTACTATAACAGTATAATGATAGCATGAACAATGTAGATATCACAATATTTTAAGAATTTATTTACACTAAATTAGTGCATTACATCATTTCTGTTGAGTTCACCGATATAATTTACAGGATTATCATCTGACATATTATCAAAGAAATTGTACATCATATCACTCAAGCGTGAAATTCGACAAACTTCAGTAATCTCACGTAATTTAGAAACCAAATCCATATCTGAAGAGGTTTTCAATGTAACATCCATATCCTTTTATATCCTCCGCTAGCAAAATCTCCGGCTAATATTTATAAACCCTTAATTAGCGTAAGTGTTACACTCTTTTAAGAAATATTAAAATTCCCTTTAATATCCATTATTTATACTATTAAAATTTTCAGAGTTTTACACTATACTGTTGTTATGAAAAAGATTATATTCGCATTACTATTTATTTCACTAATACTTCCACTTACAAATTTAAGTGCAGATGCATCTATCATCTCAGATAGAGCATACAGAGCTGAAGTTAGACGTGAACAAAAACAAGATATTAAACTTATTAAACAACTATTCAAAACCCACAAAGAATTTGCAAACAAACACAATTCTGATGGTTTAAGACCGTTATACGCCGACAATTACATAAACAACGATGGTTTTGATAAAAAAACATATTTCAAAAGTGTTGATGAAACTTGGAAATCTTGCTCAGATTTAACTTATGATACAAAAATTTTATCAATCAACATCAACGGGGATAACGCAAGCGTTGAAGTTGTTGAAACCGCATCAGGTACAATAACTGAAATTATTGAAGCTGTACAGGTTTCAGGAGAAATTCACTCAAGAGCTGAAGTTATTTACCATCTTATAAGAATAAACGGCAATTGGTATATTTCAGGCGAAACTGCTTTAACAGACGAATCAACTCTGTTATATGGTGATGCCAGATTTATGAATATTGAATTAAATTCACCTGCACAAGTTTCTGCAGGAGAAGAATACACAATCGGTGTAAAAATTGATGCCGATGAAGATGCATTCATTATCGGCTCACTTGATCACGACCCTGTAAAATATCCACCTAAAACTCCTAAAACAGAATTAAGAGCATTAGGACAATCACATACACTTGAAAGAATAATAAAAGCAAACACTGATAACCTAAATGAGTATGCAGTTGCATCACTTGCAATCTCAAAAGTAAATAATTTAGGCGAAGACCATTATAGAATTTATATGGCTGGACTTGCTTGCATTATGAAAAGAGTAAACGTAGTTCCAAAAAATAATTTTATAGAAATCGAGGAATAAAATGAATACAACAATTGGAAAATATTTATTTTTTATTGCAAGTTTCGCATTTTGGATGTTTTTAGCACTATTCACATCCAGACTAATCGTTGACAATTTAACTTCAGGTCATCATTATTCAAATGCAGTTTTCAGCTTGCACTATCTAAAAAATTCAGGAGCCGCATTCAGTTTATTACAAAATGCCAGAGAATTTTTAATCATCGTATCAATTGTTGCTACAACATTTTTATTCACATACGTACATAACCACATCAGAGGAATTAACTTAATTTCCATATCATTTATTTCACTTTTAAGTGCTGGAATTATGAGTAATTGCCACGAAAGAATTGTATTAGGATACGTTAGAGATTATATTCATCTAAACTTTATGAACTTCCCTATATTCAACGTAGCAGATATTTTTATTACAATAGGTGTAATCGCACTTGTTGCAATTTTGCTATTCTATAAAGGAAGATAATTATGATTTTAATTATTGACGAAAATTCTGAGGATATAAGACTAGACTTGTATTTGTCTGAATTATATGACGGAATTTCACGTTCAAAAATCCAAAATTCAATAAAATCAGGTAAAGTTTTAGTAAACCAAAAAGAGAAAAAGCCGTCTTATATCCTTAAAGACGGGGATAAAGTTGAATTTGAAAACTTAATTGAAGACAAAATTATCAAAATAGAACCTGAAAACATTCCATTAGAAATTATTTGGGAAGATGAAAATATGGCGGTTGTAAACAAACCCTCAGGGATGCTTACACACCCAACCCCACTTGAAACTTCAGGAACATTAGTAAACGCATTGTTATACAAATTTAGCGAAAACTTATCAGATATAAATGGGGAATTTAGACGTGGGATTGTTCATAGGTTAGACCGAAACACTTCAGGGCTTTTGATGATTGCAAAAAATAACAAAACCCACGAATATTTATATGAGATGATTAAAAATCACGACTTAACAAAAAAATATCGTGCAATCCTTGTTGGAAGCTACCCACTTGATGAGGAAATAATAGAAGAAACCATCGGTCGTCATAAAACACAACCTCACAAAATGACAGTTGACCCTGAGGGAAAACCAAGTACAACAATTTTAAAAGTTATAGAAAGATTTAAAGAAGCAACTTATGTTGAACTTACCCTTGTAACAGGCAGAACTCACCAAATCAGAGTTCATACAAGCTACAAAAAACATCCCGTTTATAATGACACTTTATACGGTGCAGGACAAGGAAAAATCAAAACAGATGAACAAGTTTTACAATCATATTACTTAAAATTTGCAAAACCATTTTCATCAGAGATAATTGAATTAGGAATAGAACCTGATGAAAAATTATCAAAAGTTCTAAACTATTTCAAAAACAGGAGAGTTTAATAAATGAAGAGAGTATTTTTAGCACTAAGCATTTTACTATTATTAGGTTTTATATATCTTGCTGTTGTAAATATGAATAACAGCATCAATTTGAATTATTTATACAGTGCCGCAGATAGCCAAAACTTTAAAACACTTGGTCTTGGTGTTTATACTCTAATAACACTATTTTCTGGTGTTTTTGTTGGTGCTGGAATTGTTTATATGTTCTTATCAGCTCAAAATGATAAAGTAAAAGCATACCAAAGAGAACTTGAAAAAACTTCAGTTTCAGGTATGAACAACGCTTCAAGGGTTGAAGTTTTGGAAGCTAAAATCAAAACTTTAGAAAAAGCATTTAATACAGTGGCTGATGAACGTACACAATTAGAAGTCCAAATCAAAAACTTAAACCAAGAAATTGATAATATTACTAAAAACAGATAATCTAAACTTTATCAAAGATTTTATCTAAATATGCCTGAGTAAGTTTAAGCCTTTTCTCAGGATCTAAGTAATTTAATTTTATCAAAGACAAATCTTGTACAAATTTACCAGCTTTAACATTTGCTCTACACAAAGACTCCAAAACTTCTTCTAAAACGTATTCGTTACCGCCGCTTACTATTGGCAGGTCATATTTCATTCCTGCTAAAACAATCTTTTTTAAAACTTCTCTACGTGGAGCTAATAGATTTTGATTAAACACAGCTTCTTGCTCTACACTTTCGGCCCATAAAAATATTCTCATCAAATTACTCATTGAATTGTTTTGGTAGCATAAAGTCGAGCAAATAGTATCTACCACACGGATTTCGTTGCCGACAATCACAAAGTTATTTGGATTTTTAAAATCAAACATATAACCCTGCATCTCATTTAATTTTGCACAATCACTGGCAATTGAATCAAAAGCCTTTTGTGGAAGGGCTGCAATTCTTGGAAAACATTCCCTCTCATATAACATAGAACATTCTTTGCTTGAATGTGCTTTTATATATGAATACGGAATACCAATCGGTGTATGTTTTCCGTTAGAGGAAACACTTCTTAGAATTTTAATATATCCAAAACTTGCAATTTCATCCCCATAATAAGTTTTTAATTCAGAGAATTTACTAGGTATAGCCTTAAAATCACCTAAACCAACATCCCAAACTGGGAGTTTCAAAACGTAATTTGAGTCTATTTTAAAAACTTTACCCAAAGTACCTTTACCCAACATCCTATCAGGTGTCGCTTTTGTTTTGATGAAATTTTCAACCCTGCTTGTCAATTCAACAATATCACTCTCAGACACCGCACTTCCTCTCACAACATCTTCCAGCTTACGACTTAAAACTGATTTGTATGAAGTAAAAGTTGGGGTATTATAACTACTATAAGTACAATTATTGACTTGCATAGTATTTATAATACCCCTAAAAATATTTTTTGCTCTAAATTAAAGAACTTTTAAAATATTTAACACCAATTCTTTAAACTTAGCTCTAACTTTTGTCGTAGTTTCAATTACTTCATCATGAGATAACTTTTTAGTTGAAACACCGCTTGCGAAATTAGAAATACAACTTATACCAAGAACTCTCATTCCACAGTAATTAGCAACAATTGCTTCTGGTACAGTTGACATCCCCGCAGCATCACCGCCAAAATATCTTGCCATTTTAATCTCTGCAGGAGTTTCATAACTTGGACCTGTTGATGCGACATAAACCCCGTGTTTAATGTCGATTTTTAATGCTCTTGCAACACCATCAACAACTTTAATAAGTTGTTTATCGTAAATTTCTGACATATCAGGGAATCTTGTACCAAACTCTTCATCATTTGGACCAATTAACGGATTTGAACCCATCAAATTGATATGATCAGTAATCACCATCAAATCACCCGGTCTAAAACTTTTATTGATAGCACCCGCAGCATTTGTAATGATTAAAGTTTTTACCCCAAGTTTTTTCATAACCTTTATTGGATAAGTAATATCTTGCATTGAATGACCTTCGTAATAGTGATTACGACCTTGCATCATTACAACTTTCTTTCCATTGATTTGGGCAAAAACTAATTGACCTTTATGTCCTGAAATTGTAGATTTTGCAAACCCAGGAATTTTGCTGTAAGGAATTGCAAATTCTCTAAATCTATCTGCGATTTCCCCTAAACCTGAACCCAAAACAATACCGATTTCAGGTTGAAATCCATCTGTAAATGTTTCAATATAATCCAAAGTATCTTTTATCATAAACTCCCCCTATAAACATACAATAAGGCACAAAAACGAATTGTCTTTGTGCCTTTTGAAAACTTATTAACCAACTAATCTGTTATCATCAGCTTCAGATGCTTTAACCATCAAAGCGTGTTCAACAGGATTTTCTTTTGTATAAGTAGTTTCGTGCATTTCATCAAAACCGAAATCTTCTCTAGCTTTTCTTGCTTGATTTTCATCAACAATCTTTTTAGCCAATTCTGCGATTTCATATACTAATTTATATCTGTTATCAGTATTTTCGTTTAAATCCCACGCCACTTTAATTATTTGATCCATTTATAAAACCTCACTTTTCTTGTCGATATTTCAATAATATAATACAAATAATTTTTTCGCAAGTGGTAGGGGTAAATATATATTTCTACCTCTTACTGATTTGTAATTTCTCTATACATATTCAAATATTCTTGAGAACTACGTTTCCAAGAGAAATCAGCTTCCATCGCAGATTTTCTCATTGCATCAAATACATATTTATCAGTATAAACATACAATGCACATTTGATAGCGTTCAACATATCCCAACCATTATAAGCCCAGAATTTGAAACCATTTGAATTATCCAAAGGATAACCTGTAACAGTATCTTCCAAACCGCCTGTTGCTCTAACAATCGGTAATGAACCATAACGCATTGCAATCAACTGACTCAAACCACAAGGCTCAAATTTTGATGGCATTAAGAAGAAATCACTACCTGCATATAGTAAGTTTGCTAATTTTGCATCATAACCAACATATGCTCTGATATTTTTTGTGTTGTTTGATAGCCAGATAAATAGATTTTCATAAGAACTATCACCACTACCAATAAATACAAAATCAGCTTCTAAATTTTGTAATTCATATTGCATATCTCTGATTAAATCAATACCTTTTTGGTCAACCAATCGGGAAATTAAAGCAATCAAAGGTCTTTCAGGATTGTATTCCAAACCAAAGAATTCACAAATTGCTTTTTTATTTTCTTCTTTTTTAGCTAAAGTTTTAACATCATAATTCTTCGCCAATGCTTTATCTTTTTTAGGATCAAAAACTGTATAATCAATACCGTTTAAAATACCACGCAATTTATATTGAACGCCACGTAAAGTGTAGTCCATATTTTCGCCATATTCAGAAGTTAAAATCTCTCTTGAATAAGTTGGAGAAACCGCAACAACTCTATCCGCATAGTTAATTGCACCTTTCATCCAGTTTACTCTGTCATAATGTTCACAACCCCATTGATTATAAACGATATCTTTTCTCATATTTGCAAAATCAATTACATCATTAAACCAAATTCCTTGGTAAGCTAAGTTGTGAATTTCAAATACAGATTTTGTATTTTTCCAGAACTCATCAAATTTATAATTTGAATGCAAATAAAGTGGTAGCATTGCAGTATGCCAATCATTTGCGTGAATTACATCAGCTCTAAAATTAAGTGCTTTAGCATATTCCATAACAGCTAAAGAAAATGAAATATATCTTTCGTGTTCATAACGTGGGTCTAAATATTTTGGATAAACTTCTCTAAAACAAGAAAAATACCAATCATTTTTAATGAAGAATACATTGATATCAGTGCCAGGAAGTTTAGTCATATAAAGATTAAACTTGTGAGGTTGATGACCAAAAGTTAACCACATTTCAGAATTTTCAACTTCTGTAATGCCGTATTTTTCCTTATCAATACATCCGTGAAGCGGTGTAAAAATTGCAATCTCAGCATCTTTTTCTAATTCTTTTGGCAAACTTCCAACAACATCAGCAAGTCCACCTGCTTTTGAAAACGGAGCAACTTCAGCAGACGCAAATAATATCTTCATTTTTCCTCTCTTTCTGAACGGATAGTTTAATCTGAGAAAAATTCCATTGGATTGACTACATCGCCATCACTTTCGTCAAATCCTGAAAACCTTTCTGTACTCTCTTTCTGAACAACAGATGTTTCTATATTTCGGGTACGCTCTTCTTGTCTGTTGTTATTCGCATTTTCCGACAGAATTTTCTTAATGTCAATATTTAAGTTGAAATTTATTCCATATTTTTGAACAATAGCAGATGCCTGATTCATACAAATCTGTGCCTGGTCTTGCGATTTGGTACACATCAAAACTACATACATGTTAACTTTATTTAACATTGTAAGATATTCACTAATTGTTCCATTTTTTTCCATTTGAATATTTGAGTTATTTAATACCCCGTAAGCTATATCAAATCTACCTTCGCTGATATTTAAAATACTCATAATATACCAAGCTATATGTTCAATAGCATTCATACCTTTTGCTTTTGCAAGTTTAACTATTTTATATAAAATTGCAGATGCTTTTTTGTATGATTTCAATTTTACATAAGCATAACCAATCATCAAATCTGCAAACAATTCCAAACTGTGCATCATTGTAGATTTTGCAACAATTTTTGCCTTATAAATTTCCTGAGCAAACGCTTCTGGATCACCTTTATAAGACACAAAAGCATTTATAATATGATACAGAGTTGCTGAAAATGGATTTTCACCCGCCATTGACGGATTAACTTTTGCTCCGTTTCCTGCTAATAAACTTTGTAATTGTGCAAAAATTGAATATGATGGCGGTAAGAAATCTAAAAGTTTTCCGGAAATATTCAAGAATTCATTTACATCTTCCTTCATTGTGATTACATCAACTAATGCAATATAACCAACACATTCTGTAATTAAATATTTGAATTCAGCTTTTGAAACTACCGTATAATTTATTGAATTTATTTTCTCATTATCAAGTACGTTTAACACGTTATAGCCTATATCTAAACAGTCTTCATATGCCCCGATATTGAATAAAATTTTCACATAAATTATAGACATCAATAAGAAATTCAAATTGAAATCAGGACTTGCAGGGTCAATTGATGAATTATCCAACGATGATAATACACCGTGAGTTAAATTCATTGCATATAAATAATCACCATTGGTCAATGCACCTTGAATCATTTTTGTACAAAGTGAAATATATTTATCTAAGCTATGATTTTTCTGTAAACTTGCTAAAGTTTCTTCAGCCAATTCTCTTGTCTTATCAGGATCATACTCAAACATATTGTTTGAAACGTTTTCATACAATGACAATTTATATCGAACAAGATCCTCTTCTGTCCAGTTTGCAGCATACTTATCTAATGATTTCAAAATTTCTGTTGAACAGTTTAGATACGATGTAAAATCACCCATAGATAAATTTATGTTTGCAAGTTTTTCCCACTCAGTAATAATTTTTTGAGTATCACCTGACAAGTCATATAAATATGCTTTAACAGGATTTGGCATATTTTCAACATAAACCAATCTGAATAAATCACTTGCAACAGCTTGCAAATCTTCAGGTTTAATAACTTCTAACAAACATTTTCTCAAAATATTATAATTAGGGAAATAAATACAATTGTTGAACGAATATAAATAACCCATATTCGCTAATTCTTCACCAATTTTTTCCCAATCTTTTATACCAAGAGAGTTAAGTGTTTTTTCATCAACTCTTGTGCCTAAAAGAACAATCATTGTCAAAAATTTGATTGTATCGGCTTCATCTTTCAACAAATTGATACGGCGTTTGATTAATTTTTCAAGACCTGATGGAATAATTATAGTTTTTGGAGTAACCATCATTATTGAATCTTCAGTATATTCATAAACCCCAGATTCCACCAAATACTGAATAGCATAATCCAAGAACAATGTACTGCCACAAGAATATTTAACAATTCTTTGGAAGTAAAAATCTGTCATAATATTTTTATAGAAGTTTGCATCAGCACCAATAATAACTTCAAAAGGTGTCGGTGTTAATGTAACTTCAGTGTAATATGGTCTTGATAACAAGAAGTGAGCATTTTTATGTAATGAAAATTCCTTGTCATAAGAAACCAAATAACTAATATTCAACTCATCAAAATGATCAAACAATTGCTCTAACACAAATAAAGAACTTGCATCAATTTTTTCAAAGTTTTCAATATAAATTAAAGTATTAGGAATTGCCTGAAGCATAGATAGGAAAACATTACAGTAATTTTCTCTTGTGTCTTCCATATTTTGCATAGGTCTTTGACTTAGTTTAATCAAATCCTTAATCAAACCTTCTCTATCTACATTTAAAAACATTGAAAAATCATTAGACTCAAACAATTTTTGAGAAACAGAATATCCAAAAATAGAAGAAATCAAATCTCTAAAGAATGAATATGGAGAATATTTCATATCATCATGACAAGTAATTGGCACGATATTATCATAAATTCCCATTTCATCTACTGCTGACAAAAGTTTTAAAGTATATGGTTGGTACAATGGAGAAGCCTTAAGAGCCAACACACCTTTTGGAACTTGTTGCAGTGTTTGGACAACACAATCTAAGACATTGAAACTTTCTGTTTTTATAAATGAACAATTAATTTCTTCAAAATTAATCATTTCAATATCATAGATTTCATCTTCATTAAAACCATTTTCTCTATTTAATGCATCTTGAGTAACCTTTTCTTGATCTAACAAAGCTGTTTGAACAAAATTCGGAATTTCGATTTCATCTCCTGAAGTTTCTTCTTGATCTTTTAGAGCTTCGTTACGTAGAATGTCCCCAATATTGACAAATTCTTTCAAATCCATTTCATAGAATCTTTTCATAACCCCGTCAACTAACGCTGAATTTAAAGATTCCATTTTATATTGACCATTATAATAATCATAGAAACTTTCATCTGTAATTACTTGGAAAGAATCTAGGGCTTTCATTTCTTTTGAAGATGATTGATAAACCATATTTGCATGGAATTTTGTATCAATATCATATGGGTTTTTATCCGCATCACGTTGCATGATAGTAAAGTTACACTTTAACCCAACACCTTTTTTCTTCAACAATTTTACGTTCAACTTTGTGATTATATTTAAAAGTTCAATCGTTGCTAATATAGCGGAATTTGCAGATGCTGATAATGTATAATCTTTATTAAAACGAATAATATAAACATCCCCATCAATAATTTGACGGCGAACATTCAAAGATTGAACATAAGTTGCAATCAAAGCATCTAAATTAGCTCTAAATTTTTGATAAAGTTTAGTAGAACCTAATTTTGCTTTAACAACATCACTGTTTGGAAAATCAATTCTTAAAACAGCAAAACTATCCGTATTAGATTCACCTAAAACTGCACTGATTTCATTATTATAACCACACTTGATACACTTTGAATTTTTCATCAAATTTATCTTGCCACATTTTGCACATTTAGTAACAAGAATTTCACCACATTTTTTACAAGTGTTTTTAGTATTTATAGTTTTACAAACAGGACAAACGATTTTAAGTACCTTCTTACAATTCGGGCACACCATCGCATTTTTATTTATCTCTGCTCCGCATTTTGGACATTCCATACCCGAATTATAGCACAGGTAGGTAATTTTAAACTAATTCAAAAAGAGGATATTCTAAAAAATTTTGCTTAACTATATGTAAATTTTCAAGAATTATTTCTTGTACTAAAAATTTTTAATTTTAAAATTGAATTATACCCTTAGGAAGAGATTATGGAAAACACAATAGCTCAACAACAATGGAAACCAAAAGCTAGCCTTGCAATGATTACACTTGCCGTTATGATTGCGACATTTGTTGAAGTTTTAAACACATCAATTGCAAACGTAGCTCTAAAAAGTATTGCTGGAAGTTATTCAATTTCAGATGACGAAAGTTTATGGATTGTAACTATATTTTTGATTGCTTGTAGTGTATTGTTACCTGCAACAGATTGGTGTTGTAGAGTAATGGGAAGAAAAAAATTCTTCCTACTTTGTGTTGCAATGTTTGGGATTTCAGCAGCAGTTTGCGGTATGGCACCAAGTTTTGAAATAATGATTATCGGTAGAATTTTCCAAGGGTTAGGAGGTGGATGTATCATTCCACTTTCTCAAGCAATTTTGTTAGAAAGCTATCCAAAAGAAGAACACGGGAAAGCAATGGCAATTTTTTCTTCAGGGATTACAATTGCACCTATTATCGGGCCAATTATTGGCGGATGGCTAACTACAAATTATTCGTGGAACTATGTATTTTTCATAAGTTTACCATTCTGTATAGCTGCATTTATTTTAATTTCAATGTTCATTGAAGATCCACCATATTTGAAAGTTGTTGGACTTCACAAGATAGACCACATTGGTTTAATTTTACTTATAATTTGGATTGCTTCATTCCAAGTTATGGTTGATAATGGTCAAAAAAATGGTTGGTTTGATTCAAGCTATATTTGCAAATTAGGTATCACAAGTTTAATCGCATTTATCGCTCTTGTTTGGTGGGAATTAAAAACAAAAAGCCCGCTACTTGATTTAAAAATATTCAAAAATTGGAACTTCACGTTTGGTACAATAATCCTTACTATTACATTTGCAATTGCATATGGAACAATTGCAATTCTGCCACAATTCTTGCAAAGACTTATGGGTTATACCTCATACTTAAGCGGTCTTGCAGCAGGTCCTATGGGTGTTGGTTCTGTTATGGCGGTAATCTTCACAGGTGCTACAACAAAAATTATGGACTTGAGGTACCAAACATTTTTAGGCTTAACTATTTTTGCAATCGGTTGTTTTATGTTCTCAGAACTTAATTTGGCAATTGCAATTAATAATGTAATTATTCCTAATATTGTACTTGGTGCAGGTTTGACAATGGTAATTATTCCAACAACAACCATTCTTTTCTCAACTGTTAAAAATACAGAAATGACAAACGCATCAAGTGTTCAAAATCTAATTAAAAACGTGGGTTGTGCAGTTGGAACATCATCAGTTGGGGTTTTTGTATCAAGATTTTCACAAGTTCACCAAACATATTTGGTTGATAGATTAAATGCACTAAATTCATCATTTGCCACAAAAATCAGTGCTATGACAGAAACGTTTATGCACCTTGGACACGACATTGGAACAGCTCAACAGATGGCTCATATTTCTATTTACCAACAACTTATGCAACAATCAACACTGAGTGCATTTATGACATCATATAGAACTTATGCGATAATCGTTGTTTGCATTCTACCTTTAGTTTTCTTACTTAAAAAAGTAAAACAAGGGGGGTAAGGGGTAAATAAAACCTGTTTACACAACCTCATCATTTATGCTATTATACAAATAGATAGAGGGTATTATGAGTATTATTGCTGACGATAACGATTTTGAAAATCTTAAACCGACAGAAAAGAAAAATCCTGTTGTAAAACCGGAAGTTATTGAATTGGACAAAAACTTTGAAAACTGTATTCGTCCAAAATCTTTTGATACTTATATTGGTCAATCAGGTTTGAAAGATACTTTAAAAATCACTATTGAAGCAGCAAAAAAACGTGAACAACCTTTAGACCACTTGTTATTTTACGGCCCTCCAGGGTTAGGAAAAACAACGTTGGCTGGTGTAATTGCTCAGGAAATGGGAGTCGATATAAAAATCACATCCGCTCCAGCATTAGAACGTCCAAGGGATATTCTTGGAATTTTGATGTCATTGCAGGGTGGAGAAATCTTATTTATTGATGAAATCCATAGATTAAATAAAGTTGCAGAAGAAATTCTATACCCTGCGATGGAAGATTTTTACCTTGATATGACAACAGGCAAAAGCCAAACCGTGAAAACACTAAGAGTACCGCTACCAAAATTCACCCTAATTGGTGCAACCACAAAAGCTGGGGAATTATCAGGACCTCTAAGAGATAGATTTGGGATTATACACAGATTAGAATTTTATACAGAAGAAGAACTTGCTCAGGTAATCAAACGAACTGCGGGGATTTTGGATATTGAAATAGATACAAAAGGTGCTCACGCAATTGCCCGCCGTTCACGTGGAACCCCACGTATCGCAAACAGATTGATTAAAAGAGTAAGTGATTATGCTTTAGTTAAATACAACGGCAAAATCACACAAGATGTAGCTAATGAATCATTAGACATTTTAAAAATTGATGAGTTTGGACTAGATACAACAGACAGAAACCTTTTAAAACTGATCATTGAAAAATATGATGGTGGCCCAGTTGGAGTGGAAACAATAGCAGCAGCAATTGGGGAAGACGTGCGAACAATAGAAGATGTTTGTGAACCGTTTTTATTACAAGCGGGATTATTACAACGCACCCCAAGAGGAAGAAAAGTTTCCCCAGCAACATACCGCCACCTTGGCTACAAAACCAAAGACACAGCCCAACAAAGCCTATTTTAAAAAATTTAAGAACGTTTGTAATGTTCATATATTTGATTTGAATATATAGATTTTAATTTCCCAAAACAATCCATATATTTTAAGATGCATTTGTTTTTCAAATCTTCATTCCAAAAAACAAGTAACCCTAAAATAGAAAATATCATTTGATCTAATAAAACCTTAAATAAAGTTTTATTAAACAATTTTTCTCCATTTTTTCTTGCTAAAAATATTTTTAAATAACCATTATTAACTGCTCTATCCATTTTCCATTCCATAGTTTCACGATTGGCAGGAATAATATCATACAACAACTCTTTATCACACCAAACAAATTTATACCCTTTTGCACTGGCTCTGGATGAAAAATCAACATCCTCCCCAGTCATCAAACCAAATTGAGTATCAAACCATATTCCGCTTTCATTAACTATTTTCATAGAAAAAATTACACTGTTTGTGCAAAAAATTTTTCGAACAGAACCAAATTTTCTACGTTTATAATTACTTGGAATCGCCTGTTTTACCCCGTCTATAATTCGAACAGGATAACTTGTAGCCCCATCAGCATTAAACAAAATCATTGTACTATATAACTCATCAAGCCACTTTGGTGTAGGATACTCATCATCATCTAAAAATGCAACATACTCCGCTTTAATTTCAACAGCTTTTTTTAAGACAACATTTCTAACCGCAGCAATACTTTTTTGTGATTCATGCTCATAATAAATTTCAAAAGGATAATTGCCACAAAATTTTTCATAAACTTGATAGGCTTTTCTATCAGGATTATTATCAGATATTATCACTTTAATTTCGCAATCGTTTGGAACAACTAAATTAGCAATATTTTTCAAACAATTACACAACAATTCATTTCGATTATATGTCCCAACACCTATTAAAATTATCTTATCCATACTGCTCCAAACATCATCAAATAAGTTATGTCAACAATTATTCCAGAAGATAATAAATAAAATATTCCCTGATTGGGGAATATTTTCCACTCCCCATGTTCTTAATTGAGAACATGTAGTTCTCATATTAGAACAATAATAAAAAATATGCAAGACAAAAAATTAAAATTTCAGAATTCACTCGCTAAAATTATTAAAAAACACAGACAAAGTTTACAGCTTTCGATGACAAAAACATCTGATGAAATCGGGCTTACAAAGTCTATTTGGTCTAATGTAGAGGCCGGAAATCGTGATCCTCAATTATCCACAATTTGGAGAATGGCAGAAGCTTTAAATATTCCACTTTCAAAAATTATTCTTGAACTTGAAAATGAACTTGGTGAAGATTATTTTCTAGAAAACTAAAATACACAAATTGTTTTATCCTAAATCTTGATGTAAAATTACTACTATGATTGAAAATTTGGATAAGATTAAAGCTGCCATAGAAATTGAAACAAAATATCGATACATCGATATTCACGGCAAAACGCAAAAATTTTCAAGTTTCATCAAGCAAGAAGCACAAAAAAATTACAAAAAATCCAAGAAAAACCCACGTTGGGCAGTGCTAATAGAAGCGTTTGATGTTTACCCTTATGCTTCTGTTCCTGAGCGAAGAAAATCAATCGAACAACTTATCAGGACAATTAAAGCCGAACTCCAACAAGAAAAAGAATTAAAACAAGAAGAAGAAACTATGCAACTTCAAAGACAAAAACACCCGTCAGAAGTTGATGTTATGTATATCAAAGGTGTTGGGCCAAAAGTTGCGTATAAATTAAACAAACTTGGCATTTTTACAGCTCAAGATTTGATGATGTATTTTCCCAAAAAACACATCGATTATTCTTCACGCACACTTATCAGAAATCTAAAAGAAGGACAAACAACAAGTGTTTTTGGTTATATTCGCTCAGTTTCAGCGTTTAATACTCGCAACAATTTATCAGTAATCAAAGTTGTCATTGCTGATGAAAGCGGGAAATTTGAACTAAGTTTCTTCCAATCAAAAGCCAACAAATATATGCTTGAGCGAACAAAAGCACAATTCCCAGTGAACGCTGGAATTATGATTTCAGGCGTTGTAAAAATGAATTCTTACAACAATCAATTAACCATGGACAAACCAACTTATTCAATTATGAGTGGTGAATTTATGGAAGATTCCGAAACAAAAAATCTCAACGTCGCAAGAATTGTCCCAATTTATACAGTGTGCGAAGGCTTGAGCATAAAAACTTTAAGACGTGCAATTTTTAATGCAATTGAATTATACAAAAACGACATCGTTAATATTATTCCTGATGAAATTAAAAATCGATTAGGGCTATTAGATAAAAAACTTGCAGTTGAACAAATCCACTTCCCTGAATCTATGAATATGCTAGAACACGCAAGATTTTCACTAATTTTTGAAGAATTATTTTTAGTTCAATTAAAATTAATCAGACTTAGAGAAAACACAGCAAAAAACGTTTCATCATACGCACTAAAAGTTCACAAAGACGGAATTGTCCAACAATTTATCAACAACTTACCGTTTGAACTAACTTCAGGTCAAAAGCAAGCAGTTAATGAAATCCTTAACGATATGGATTCTGATACTCCAATGCAAAGACTTTTGCAAGGAGATGTTGGTAGTGGGAAAACTGTTGTTGCTACAATTATGTTACTTGCTGCAATCGAAAACGGATATCAAGGTGCACTAATGGCTCCTACTGAAATTCTTGCCCAACAACATTATAACAATTTAATTCAATGGCTTACCCCAATGGGATTAAGCGTTGGATTATTCCTTGGAAGCCACGGCAAAAAAGTTCGTCAAAAATTTGAAACAGATTTAAAAAATGGTCAGACCCATATCGCAGTCGGAACTCACGCACTAATTCAAGAAAATGTAGAGTTCAGCAACTTAGGAGCAATTGTTGTCGATGAACAACATAGATTTGGGGTAAAACAGAGAAACGTTTTGAAGAAAAAATCTCAAAACCCACAAATTCTAACAATGACTGCAACTCCAATCCCAAGAACTTTGGCACTTACAGTCCACGGGGATTTGGATTTAACAGTTATAAACGAACTTCCAAAAGGCAGAAAACCTATTAAAACAACAATGACAGGTTCACATAAAGCCGTTTGGAATTTGATAAAAGAACAAGTTGAAGAAGGTCGTCAAGCATACATTGTTTATCCATTAATTGATGAAAGCGAAACACTTTCTGCTAAAGCTGCAACAATTGAAGCCGAAAGATTACAAGCTGAGGTTTTCCCTCAATTTAAAATCGGACTTTTACACGGCAAATTAAAAAATGATGAAAAAGATGCTGTAATGAAAGATTTCAAAGACGGCAAATACGATATTTTAGTATCAACAACAGTTGTAGAAGTTGGGGTTGACGTACCAAATGCAACAGTTATGGTTATTGAAAATGCTGAACGATTTGGACTTTCTCAACTTCACCAATTAAGAGGTCGTGTTGGTAGAAATTCACTTCAATCATATTGCGTTTTAATTACATCTTCACGTTCTCAAGAAACAAGAGAAAGATTAAGCATAATGACAGAAACCAATGACGGCTTTGTTATTGCAGAAAAAGATTTACAACTAAGAGGTCCTGGAGAATTTTTAGGAACACGCCAAAGCGGTTTGCCTGATTTGATTATTTCAGATATTGTTCGTGATGCAAAAATCCTAGAACTTGCAAGAAATGAAGCAATAGATTTTGTTAAAACTCACAATATAGAAAATTATCCGTTACTTCAAAACGTAACAGCATTAGAAATGTTTACAGGGCTGGACATTTAGAACATTTATTTGGATAAAATATTTATATTTACCCCTTGACTTAACAGAAAAATCCATTAAAAGATTGATGTAATCCATCCAAATATGTAATATTGTAGTTATGGGGAATATTGTCCAGATGTTCCGGGGATTAAACAAGGGATAGTCGTTATGGAAGACAGACTTCAAAATTCAATATCAACAGACCAATTGTACAAAGAGTACCATTGGTATCAAAACGTGTTCCCAAGCATCATACAGGAATCTTATGATGAGTTTTTTAACCCTGAATTTAAGTTGGAACTAATTGGCGTAAGTAAAAATATTAACTGCTTAATGGATAATGAATCTTGCTTCGTAACAAAAGTAAGAATTGATTATGAATATGATATGTTCTTCAGATTAACAGACAAGGCAATTTCATTAATTCTAAACAAATGCCTTGGTGAATCTAAGAACAAATTTAATATAAACAAAATTTCAGAACTTGAAGCAAAAGTTATAACTTCATTTAACGACTTTATGTTTGAGAACGTTAAAAAAGTTCTCAACCCACCCCCACAAAACGAAATCAAACGTATGAACTTTGATTTAATCCACTTAACTTTCTTAATTAAAGAAGTTGAAGAATACAACAACAAAACAGGAAAAGTAATCGTAACATTACCGTTAGCACTTTTACACCCTGAAGTTGTAACTTCAACCAGTGAAAAGTTTTCTGAAACCAATTTCCCTAATTCAGAAACTTATGCAAAAGTTTTTGTCGGACAAACTAAGTTTACATTACACGATTTAAAACATTTAGAAAACGATGATGTTGTTGTATTTGACAACAGTGATATCGAAAAACTAACACTAACAATTAATGGACAAGATTTACCAGTTAGATTAAACCCAAATATGGATTTACTAATACCTGAAGATAACGATGACGACGGAGGAGAAGTTATGAGTAGTACTCAAAATATATGGGACAGCATTGAAGTTGAAATGTATGCCGAATTTGATGCTGTAAAAATATCCCTCGGAGAATTAAAAAATATAGAAGACGGCTTAGTTGTAGATTTAACTTCACTTTATGATAACAATGTTACTCTAAAAGTTGAAGGCAAACCAATCGCAAGCGGTTCTTTAGTAATCGTAAACGATAGATATGGTGTAAAAATCAACAACGTAATTGCCGATTCTGGCGAAACTCCAATGCCAAGAGCTGCAAGACCACAAGTAGAAGATGGCATGGAAGTTGAAGAAGAATACGCAGAACAAGAAGTTGCTCAAGCACCTCAAGCTCAAGAACAATTTGCAGATAATGAGGATGAAGAATTCGATTATAGCGACTTTGAATTAGAAGACGAAAATATTTAATAATTTCTAAAAGTTATTAAATAAGGGGAGATAAACTAGACTTATGGGCGGATACTTAGTTAATTTTACGGTATATACAATGGCAATGCTTGGATTGATAAGCTTTGCAGTATTCGTATTCAAAAAATTCACAGATGGAACAATGCGTAGTAACAAATCTAAGTTCCTAAACGTTGAAGAATCTATGAGTCTTTCTCCAAGAAAAACTCTTCACGTTGTCAGAGCAGGAAATGAAAGATTTTTAATTGCATCAGATATTGACAGAACAACTTTAATTTCAAAACTTGATGCACCTCAAAATATTCAAAGAACTGAAAATTTAGAAAGATTTAGAAATATTGAGCTTGAACAACCTGCTCAAATTCAAAATTTTCAAGAAGAAGTTCAGGTTCTACCTCAACAAGTAGTTCACTTAGAACCAATCAGAGGAAGAAACCCTGAAGCACCAATAAGAAGAGGAATGGACAGAAGAGCAACTTCAAATATTGAAACTCCAAAAAGCCAAGGTTTTTCAACAATGAAAGAAATGGCTATGAAAATAAACGAACTATAAGGAACTAATATAATATGGATCAATTGCAAGGACTAAATCCCGTTTTACAAATGCTGATAGTAATGTCATTATTCTCATTACTACCATTTGTATTTACTTGTATGACAAGCTTTTTAAGATTTGTCATCGTATTTGCAATGCTAAAAACTGCAATGGGTACACAACAAGTTCCACCTGCAATTGTAATTATTGGTTTATCTTTAATTTTGACATTCTATACAATGGGACCAACATTCCAAAAAATGTATGATATGGGTTCTGTCCCTTATCAAAAAAATCAAGATATGGTAGCAGCAGTTATGGAAGGCTCAAAACCGTTAAAAGAATTCATGCTGAAACAAACAAGACAATCCGATTTGGATTTCTTTTTAGAGTTATCAAACAAAAGAACACAAGTCAAATCACCTGATGACATATCAATTTGGCAAGTTGCACCTGCATATATCGTCAGTGAATTAAAAACAGCATTTGAAATAAGTTTTATTATATTTGTACCATTCATTATTCTGGACTTGGTAGTCGCCAACATCCTGCTGGCACTGGGTATGTTTATGCTGTCGCCTACGATTATATCGATGCCGTTCAAGCTCCTGATATTTATCGCAGTAGATGGATGGGCACTTATCGTACAAGGACTTGTTTCAAGTTTCAATTAAAGTTAGAAGGTAGAAATGGAAGTCTTACTTGAATACTTAGCAAAAGGATTTTTAATGATGTTGGCAATTTCAATGCCTTGCGTACTTGTTGCCGCAGGTATTGGTTTGGTTGTCGGGATTTTGCAAGCGGTAACTCAAGTTCAAGAACAAACAATTGCCGCAGCCCCAAAAATTTTAGGCGTATTTTTGGTAATTATCATCGGTGGCGTTGGATTTATCAGACTTCTTACTAACTTATTCCAAGAAGGTATGGTTCTTGCGTTCCAACACGTTCCTCAAACTCAAGACTTTGTATTAGAACCTGATTTTCATCAATACACAACACCTTTTGAGTACGAAATGAAAGACAGATTTAGAAATATTGATAAAATTGACGATATAATGAAAAACCCTGGAAAAGTTCCATATATCGATAATTACAAAAGAGAAAGATATACTCCTGCAGCTAAAACTGCAAGCCCTAGACCAAATCAAGTTGAGGCAATAAGAATACTTGGAAGATAATAAATGAACGAACTTTATACAGCAATAATGCAAATGTTTCCTAAAATAAACACCTACCTGATGGCAGGTGCTTTAGTATTTGCACGTATGATTGGGTTCTTTAGATTCTGTCCGATATTTAACAGAAAAGATATTCCGCCACTTGTAAAAATTCCGTTCGCACTTATCGTAACCATTTTTATCGTGCCATTTTTATCACCTGAAAAATGCTTAGCTGAATGCGATTCATTTTTATTATCAATCGTTTTAAACGTTGTTGTCGGTGCAATGATTGGTTATATGGCACAACTGATTACAATTGCAATTGATTGTGGGGCAGAAATGATTAATATGCAAATGGGTCTATCATCAGCGACTGCACTTGACCCTACAACATCTGCTCAAGTGTCAATTTTAACAAAAATGATTTCTTTAATGGGGATTTTAATATTTATCCATTTAGGCGGGGTTTATTGGCTATTCAAAGCCCTTGTAAGAAGTTTTGAAATATTTCCGATGTACGCATCAGCCGTCCCTTTAGATAAACTGGTTAAGATGGATATGCTTATCAAAATGTCTTCAAACACATTATATATGGGACTACAAATCGCATCACCTGTACTTTTAGCAACACTTGCTCAAGATATTATCTTGGGGGTAATTTCAAGAACTGCACCTCAAGTTAACGTATTCCAATTGAGCTTCCTATTTAAGCCTGTATTAGGTGCCGCTATTATGATCTGGATTTTGCCAATGCTAATGAATATTATTGAAGAATACTTCCTAAGTTTTGCAAATATAATATAAAAAAAGAGGTGATAAATCACCTCTTTTTTATTTCAAAACTTCAATAACATCATAATCAGCCAAATATGGTAAGTGAGCTTCTGTAATCAATTCTCCAGGAAGCAAAATTGAAATACCAGGAGGACATTCTGCAACAACCTCACCAGATAATCTTCCAACAGCTTGTTCTTTTGGAATAATTTCTTTTTCAGAAAAATAAGCATCACGAAGACTCTTTTTAATAATAGGAGTCAACATTGGCATATGTTTTTTATTTTCTAAATAGTAAATATCTTGATATTTACTTTCATCAATCTTTTTAAGGCATTTAACCAAATATTCAAAATCAGAACGTTTGTTACCGATATTACACAAGATTAAAATACCTTCATCAGAAGCACTTTCAACTTCAATACCAAAATCAGCTTCTAAAATATATTCTAAACGTTTACCAGACAAGCCATCAGCTTTGATGAACACTTTTGTAATATCAGTTTTAAAGCCAAAATCTGCTTTCAATTGGTGGATAGTTTCCATTTTATCAATTTCTGAACGCAAATATTTAGCATTAGCAATTGCTCTTGATAATTGTTTTTGACCTCTTTCTGATTGTAAGTTAGCACGTGCTGCATCTAAGCTGCCTAACAACATCAAAGATGGACTTGTAGTGTGTAACAACATCAACGCTCTTTCAACATCTTCTGCTGAAATAGTTGAATCTTCAGCAATATGAAGCATAGAAGATTGGCTCATACTACCACCAGTTTTGTGTAGCGAATGAACAACAATATCTGCACCTAATTTTAATGAAGTTGTTGGAAGTTTATCATTAAAATTCCACAAGCAACCGTGAGCCTCATCAACAATAAGAGGTACACCATATTTTTTACAAACTTTTGCAATTGATGCGATATCTGAAACTACACCTTCATATGTTGGGTTAGTAATCCAAACCATAGAAACATCATCATTTGTAGCCAATAATTCTTCAACAGAATCCGCATCAATATTACCCCAGATACCCCAATTTTCTAATTTATTAGGGATAACCCATAATGGATCAGCACCTGAGATAATTAAACCTGTCAAAATCGAACGATGACAGTTTCTGTTAACGATAACTTTCTGTCCTTTTCTTGTTAAACCCATTGCAATAGCAAGGTTACCAACAGTAGAACCGTTAAGCAAGAAAAAAGTCTTTTTTGCACCAAAAGCCTGAGCTGCCAATTCTTCAGCTTCTTTAATCGGGCCTGTTGCAGGAGTAAGTGTTCCCAAGTTGTCAAATTCGTCGGTTGTATCAACCATCAAGGCTTTTTTACCTACCAAATTTCTAAAATCTGGTAGTGTACCAAGACCTTTTGTATGACCTGGGATGTGAAACTGATAAGTCGGATTGTGGTATGCAGTTTTTAAGGCGTCCACAATCGGGGCTTTAACTTTGGTGTAAATTTTACGTTTAATTTTGTTTAACATAATATGAATATACTACAAAAACTACAAAAATAACAAAATTTGTGCTATAATCTTTACACAATGAAAAAACTTTTGAAATTAATACTAATTTCGGCGATTTTTGTAGCCCCACTAACACAGGCAAAAGCCGCTGATGACATAGCTGAAGACCTATTTGAAACAAAGTTTAAAGATGAAATTTTTCTTAACACAAATAGTAACATTTCTTCATCAAAAACTACAATTGTAGAAGAAAATTTTGAAACTGAGAAAATTGCAATCGAAACTGAAGAAATTTCAAAAGAAAAATCTGAACCTGTAAAGAAAAAATTATTCAACTTTGACCCAAATGACGATTTTGATGACGATATCATGGATAACGTCGAATTAGATTTCAAAATTTTCGAATTATTTGACCAAGATAAAGATGATGACGGTAAAGTTGATGAAGACACACTATTTGGTAAAGTTGTACATAGCAAAATCAGAAGAACAGATGTTCCGTCATACTTATTCAAAGATGATTTAACCTTCAAATTTGAAAAAGGTCCGATAAGCAAAATCCAAACATACGGCGGTTTCAGAGGTTCTATGAACTTTTGGTGGCAAGGAAGTAATTATACAACTGAGTATGACAACTTAACAACACAACTTGGAATGTACGGACAATTTAAAAATCCAAACTACAAATTCAAGTTGGCAGTAAATCCTATTCCAACAAGTGGGACAAATTATTTAGACAGATTTATTTCTGATGCTTATGTAGTTAATACCCAAATTCCTAATCATCAAATAGTTGCTGGTTATTCAAGGGTTCAAACAGGGGTTGAAGGAGGTACTTCAACTTACATTCTACCATTTGTTGCCCGCTCACAAATTGCCAGAAACTTTGGTAGTGCAAGATCTTTGGCAGTAAAAGTTATCGGGAATTATCAATATGTCGATTACAACTTTTCTGTAGGGAGTGCAGGAAGATACGTTACTAGTGGTATGCCTGGTGCAGAATTCAATAGCTGGATAAACTTAAAACCATTAGGCAATAAAAGCAAAAAATACGGAAAAGTTACTATTGGTGGCGGTTTTAATGGAGGACACAACCAAATCGATTATTCTGTATTAAGTGGTTATCTTGCATACCATCATAAAAAATTATGGTCAAATTTTGAAGTAGCAATTGCTGACGGATATAACGGCTCCAGAGGTGTTAGTGCAAACAAAGCCTGCGGTTATGCTGCAACGGTTGGATGGAAATTTAATCCACACTGGCAATTAATTGGACGTATTGACCAATTTGATCCAAATAGAGATGTTTCAGGTAATCTTCAAAGAGAATACACAGTCGGTTTAAACTGGTTTATAAGAGGTCAGGCTTTAAAAGTTATTCTAAACTATGTTTTCTGTAACAACCAAAACCGACAAGATAGCCACAAAATTATTTTGGCAACACAAATTATGATTTAAAAAAGCCTTCTTTAAAAAGAAGGCTTTTTTTCTTATTTGTAATTGATATAGTCTTTCCAATATGTGTTTGATGTAGTAACAGTTCTATTTCTGGCACTTTTACCAGGATATGTACTGTTAACTGCCGCAATATTTTCAACAGGTTCATTAAATGGACATGTGTCATATGCACTTCTTGGATTATTCTTTTTGTAATTACCATTTTCATCAACTTGAGGATAAGTATTACTTAAAGCTAGCAATGTCAATCTATCCAAATCGCATAACATCATTGCTCCACTGTAATCTGTCGGATTATTCGGGTCATTATAAACATATGTAGCAATCATTTTTGCGTTCATTGGTATGAATGCGAAAGTATCAATGTTTACTCTGTTTGGATTTGCTGTACCGTTAATATCAACACAAACAATTCTCATTTCAGAGTTGAACGTCCATAAACGACCTTTACTATCCAACCAGATAGAACCGTTATCACAGATATTATTTACTTTACGTAATTTACCACCACTCAAATTAAATGCCCAAAGACCAGGAGAGCCACCCCCATCTTTTAAGGTTTGAGTGTATTTAGTTTGAAGTGCTGAAGGGCTTTCACTGCCTAGCAAGTTATTACCGCCGTTTAGCCTGCTAACAAAATCTTTTTGCCAAGCCGCAAACGAAATTTTATTTGCATATTCACCAACATCACCTTTTTCATAGTTGATTAATGCACCGATTTGACGCACATCACTATATGTTGAACGGAATTGCTCCTCTAACACTTTTGATCTGTAATTGTAAGCCAAAGTTGGAATTGTTAATGCAGAAATTGCACCAATCAATCCAAGTACAACCAACATTTCAGCCAAAGTGAACGCAGTATTTTTATTGAAATTAAACACTTTACTCTTAATCCTCATTAGCTACAAGTATATACCCATTATAACGTATTTTTCACCTTTAGTCTAGTGTTAGAAAAGAAATTATTCTTGGAAGTTTAACAATACTTTCAAGGTATCTTTTTCCTTATTCTTTTCAAAACCTGCTAACGCATCATCTACACTATACACAGCTGAAATTAAAGGTGAAAAATCGACCTTACCTGATTTTAGCAATCTTAAAGCCGCAGGGAATTGCCCGCATCTTGAACCCAAAACTGTAATTTCATCAATTACAATCGGAGCAAGATTGAATTCTTTAGAGGCTGCCACTGTGCTTTTCAAAACCAACACTCCACGTGGTTTTGTTAAAGCCAAAGCAGTTTCAAATCCTGAGATAGAACCTGTTGCTTCAACTACAACATCATATTTTTTCTCAATCGCAAAATCATTTAATAATGCAACATTTACCCCTTGAGCTTTTGCTATATCAAGTTTATTTTGATGTTTACCAACCAAAGTTACATTTATATTTTGAGCATTCAAAGCTAAAGCAGTAATCAAGCCTAATTTTCCATCACCCAAAACAACAACCTTTTCAAAAGGTTTTATATGATGTTGTTCTGTAATTTCTAAAGCAGCTGCAAGCGGTTCAACAAAAACAGCCTGCCTATCAGAAACATTATCAGGAACTTCAAATAAAACTTCTGTCGGCATTGTAAAATATTGAGCAAAAACCCCATCTTTTCTCCAAATACCTAAAGTATGACGATTTGGGCAATGACGATACATTTTTTCAGCACACCAAGGACAATCAGGCTCCTTACATCCATAGCTAATTTCAGGAACAACCCTTTTTCCAACTAAAGATTTATCATCCCCGTTTACTTCTTCCACTACACCAACGGCTTCATGTCCTAAAATTCCGACATAACCCATATAACCTTTTGTAATCTCATAATCAGTATTACAAATCCCTGCCAAAGTAACACGAACTAACGCTTCCCCAGGTTGTGGAACAGGTTTTTCGTAATCATTTACCAATTTTAATTCATTATCAAATACTACTGCTTTCATTTATAGCTCCTTATTCTTCTATATTTTTCCAATCTTTCCCCGCCTTATCAAGAATTTCCTGAACTGATGCTTTATCAAGTAAAATTTCTTGAGTGGCTGAATTTATAATATTATTTATATCTTTTTGACCTTTTTGAGTGCGATAAACAGGCTGAATTTTATCAAGTTGTTTTGCACTGATAACACGGGCTTTTGCCATTAAATCGCTCTTATCATATTTTGTATAGAACTCATCTTTCAATGTGTTTTTATTTACCGCCAAAACATTTGTTAATTTAGCCAATTCTAATTGATTTTTTTCATTAGTCAAAAACAACGCAAAAGCAAGGGCTTGATCCTTATGTTTTGCACGTAATGGAATTACAAAATTCATCAAAGAAAAATCATTTTGACCTAATTCGCCAACAATTTGAGGGGCAACATCAGTTTTTTCATAAGTTGATGGAGCGTTTTCTTTAATCATATTCAAAAAATTTGCTCCTGCACCAATTATTGCAATATTGCCTGACATATATTTTTCCAAAGCCTCTTGTAACGTCATTGTTACTGTTTCTTTCGGGATTAAATTATTTGAATACAAATACTTAAACATCTCAAAGACTTCAACAGATTTTTCAGAGTTTAGAGAAGATGAATTAGCAACACCGTATTTGTTCAAAATCTTCAACATTGTGTCATTTTCAGTGATATTAGGAAGCATTATATATGCTCCTGTTCTATTTTTCACAACAGAAGCAGCATCACTCATCTGAGAATATGTCCTTGGAACAATTACTCCTGCTTTATTTAACAATTCCTTATTATAAATAGTGATAGCACTAGTTGCATACCAAGGAATCGAATAAATTTTATCATTATATTTTAGGGAACTTAAAATAGATGAATTAAACTGTCCTAACTTATCCTGAGGAACTTCATACAACGCCCCTTTGTGAGCTAAAGTTGCAGAAAAATCAGGATTCAGATTAACCAAATCAGGAGGATTATCACTCAAAACTGAAGCTAGAGTTCTTTTTTCACCTTCAGAAAATGGAACATCTACCCACTTAATTTTCACATCAGGATTTTGAGCTTCGAATTCATCAATTACCCCATTTATGTAAGGTGCAAAATCAGACATTTGTAATGTCCAAAAAACAACCTCATTATCCTTTACCGACGGCTTTTTGAAAACAAACAAAATACCTGTTAAAAAAATGAAAGTTGTAATAATTATCACATACAAAATTTTCTGCATCAATTAACCTTCCTTCAGAATAGTAACGTTACTACGCCCTTTATAATAATAGATGTTACTTATTTTGTCATTGCGAGCCCGTAGGGCGTGGCAATCCAGTTATATTATAATACAAATCATCCCAATTAGGATTCATTCCTTCAATTAATTTCAATTTATTTTGACGTGAACCTGCTTTTAATTGTTTTTCCCGTATAATAGCCTCTTCAATACTATCACTAACTTCATAATACCCCAATTTATCAACTGAATATTTTTTAGTAAATCCATCAATCAATTTTTGTTTATGTTCATAAACCCGCTTAATCAAATCTGAAGTTACACCAGTATATAATGTTCCATTTCGCTTATTAAATAATATATATACAAACCCTTGTTTTCTCACCTATACTCAACCTTTTCTGGATTGCTTCGTCACTTCGTTCCTCGCAATGACAACGTATATATTCTCAATATCTATTTTACATTTATACATACCCCTGATATAATTATACTATGAATAATCTATTTACGGAACTGGAAAAACAAAATAAACAAATTCCTTTGGCTGAAACTCTTCGACCACAAACTTTAGAAGATTTTCTAGGTCAAAGTAATGTTATTTCTCCACATAGTCCGTTATTAAATTTATTAAAAACAAACAGATTATTTTCATTAATTTTATGGGGAACTCCAGGTTGCGGAAAGACTACTCTTGCAAGACTTATCGCAACAAAAACTAACGCTGCTTTTATTGAAATTTCAGCAGTAACATCAGGCGTAAAAGATATAAAAGAAGCTGTAGATAAAGCAAAAGAAAATCTAAGAGCAGGTCAAAAAACGATTTTATTCATCGATGAAATCCATAGATATTCAAAAACACAACAAGATGCCCTATTACCACATCTTGAAAACGGAACACTATTTTTAATAGGTTCAACAACTGAAAACCCATCATTCCAAGTTGTTCCTGCACTTTTGTCAAGATTGCAAGTTATCAGGTTAAATTCTATTGATGATAAAAGTATGGCATCAATTATTAAAAAAGGATTTTCTTATCTTGCAACAAATTATATGCCAATGGAATGTGAAAGCGGAGTTTTAGATTTCATAATCAACCTTGCAAGAGGGGATGCAAGATATGCCCTAAATATCACAGAAAACGCATACTTTGCAAGTGATTTAAAAGATAACAAAAGACTTTTGACAGTAAAAACAATCGAAGAAATCTGTCAACAAAGAAACACAAGATATTCAAGACAAGAGCATTACGATTGTGCATCAGCCTTTCAAAAAAGTTTGAGAGGAAGCGATCCTGATGCGGCAATTTATTATCTTGCAAAAATGATTGTTGCAGGGGAAGACCCAAGATTTATCGCAAGACGTTTAATTACTTGTGCAGCCGAAGACGTTGGAAACGCTGATCCAAACGCATTAAATATTGCATTAAATGCATACAAAGCGGTTGAACTTTTGGGACTTCCTGAAGGAAGAATTCCACTTGCTCAAGCCGTAATTTACGTTGCAAAAGCACCAAAATCTAACGAAACCGTTTGTGCCATTGATGCCGCAATTTCAGACATTACAAGCGGAAAAGACTTCCCTCCGCCAATGCACTTGAGAGATGCTCACTATAAAGACGCATCAAAATATGGTTTTGGCATTGGTTATGTGTATTCACACGAAGCCCCAGATGTTGAACAACAATTCTTACCAGATGAATTAGTAAATCGAAAATACACAAAAGGTCAGTAGAGCACACACTCTTCCGACCTCCGGATAACCTTGTTTAAGGATCATCAAATTTAGTTTTCATTTACTTAGTTTTGGAACATTGTAAATGTTTTTTCGATACTTTTTGAAATCAAGTTCTTAACTGTATCATATTCTGTTGATAAAGCTGAGATTTCAGCATCTAATTTCTTAGTTTTCATATCAATTGTATCTTCTTTATAAGTCAATTGAGCTTTCATTGCGGTAAATTCAGCTTCTGCTCTTGCAATAGCGTCTGTATCTGAAACTTCAACCATATAACCTGTTTCATTATATCTTGTTTGATAATGATAACCATCTTGGTTTAATGAAGTCATTGAATAACGACCATCTTTTAATGCTGCTTCTAAATATTCGCTATCTTCAATTGCTGCATCTTCTCTCCAGCCGTGTTCTAAGATGTTGTTATAAACTTGATCATAGAAATCTGCAGCTCTTTGTACAGCACCAGAGTTAGAATCATCACCAACTTTAGCCATATAATAGTAATCTAAGTTGTCAGTAACATATTCAGAAGTTTCTGTTGTTACACCAACTACATATGGTGAATTTACACCTGCTAAAGCATTATCATAATATGTCAAGAATGCTGACAACATATTTGATAAACTTACTGCATAATAATCACTATTAGCAGCGATTCTGTTTGAACCTTCAGCATTCAAATATGCACTGTTTTCAATCATAGAAGTTGAATCATTTCTTGAACCCTTATCTTGGATAGCATTTTTATTAGTATTCAAAAATGAGTTTTCAATCATACTATAAGCAAATGCTAACGCATTTTTTGAAGCATCATCAACATATAAACCTGTACCATATAAGTCTTCAGTTTTTGAATAACCTAAAGTTGCTGCAATTGAATCAAACAATTTAAGAATTTTTTCTCTAAACTCTTTCGGATCTGAATTACAAGTAGCTTTACTACTCATTAAAACAATATTACTTGTTAACAAGTCTGAAATTGTCATACCTGAAATTTCATCTGCATAGTGGTTAATAATGCCATTTTCAACTAAGTTGAACTGTGCAAGATTAAATAATGATGAATTAGTAACGTTAAATGGAATAATCAATTCATCATTATTATCAATATTACCGTCACCATTTGTATCTTTAACAGCTAATTTATTAGCAATATCAAGAGCTAACAATTTTGACTCATCTGTATTCATAGCATCAATTTGAGTTGAAAGCATATTTCTAATACTTTCAATAGTTTCAGTATTTGTGAATGTTTTACCTGCACTTGTATATGCTTTGTTACCTGATAAAATTGTACCGTTTTCATCTACTGATGTAATATTTTCAGCACAGAAGATTAAATCTTCATATTCTCTGCATTTTGCAGCATAATCATCAGAATTTTTATCTTTAGTAGTAGCTTGATAAGTATTATATTCACGTTTTAAATAATCAACTACTTCTTTATTAACACGATTATTATTTACAACTGATAACAAACTTGTTAATTCTGATTTTTTAGCATCATATTCTATTTTTGTAAGTTGACCTGGAGCAACAAACATTTTACCCCAGTCAATTGGTACTTGACCGATATTGTCAGTTAAACATAATTCAGATAAAGTTAATGCCTGAACACCTGCTTTTTCAAGTGGATCTGCACCCATACCAGTTGCAGGATTCCAATCAACATAAGTTGCACTAACATTATTAACATCATTGAATGTCAACTTACCTGCGGCGTCAACACCTGTAACTTCAAAATCAAATTTAGTAATAGCTTTAGCAGTTTCATTTGTAATTAAACCGCCATGAGCCAAAGCCGCAATGAATTTATCCCTTGATGCTTGAGAACCAATACCACCAGCTTTAGAAATACCTGCAGCTTTTGCTGCTGCTGCGTATTCATTGTTCAATACAATCGCACCTGATGGAGATGTAATCATATAAGGGTTATAATCATTTGCCGCAGTCGGCATCATCATTAAGCTATATGTTAAACCATAATCACTATCAACAGCTTCATTTGACCAAATTAATTTAGTAGCATTCATAGCTTGAGCATACTGATTCGAAATATCACCCAACTGCTTAGTGATATCGAGCTTCTCTTGAGCAAGAGCTGTTGTTTTGTATTCACAATCAGCCTTTCTTGCTGTTATACATAAAAATCTAGCTTGTGAAGCTGCCAATCCCATTGTTTTCGTAATCCTTTCGACATGTGGTCATTTTTCGCTTAATCATGATTACGGCATTTTTACGCTAAACTTTAGGATTTTTACTCATGTTTGTAACATTTCGTTACACAAATATTATTCTTTTATTTTCACAAATGTATAAGCATTAAAATCTAATGAGCCATAAATAATTTTTATTTTATCTTCACCCTCTGGAAACCATCGTGCAAAAAGGATTTCTTCTTCCCCAAAATCATCTTGAGTTTCAATCGCAGGAAATTCTGCAAACAAATTATGAGCCTGATACAATTTCAAATAAACTTTATCTTCTTTTCGCTCCCCTTGAATTTGGTAATGTCCAACAGGTAAAACCCCATCACCCACAACCAACTCAACAGGTAAACTTACAACAGGTAATGCATCTTTATCCACCTGAGTATCTATAATTTCAGATTCATTACTTTGACTAAATTCTTCGCCTTTTGGAATATTTTTATTTTTCTTTTTACGACCAAACAAACCACGACTTTGCTTATCTTTTACTTGCTCAATAGCCTTGTCGAACTCTTCATCAGAAACCCCTTTTTTGTCCTGCCCATAGAAGTCCTGAGATGTTCCAAAATTATCCCACAAATCACCACTTGCAGGCAAATCAATATCATCAGCGAACACACTTGGTGTAAACGCAATTGAAACAATCATAATTAAAGCAAATAAAAATCTCTTCATATAAATATAATAATGAATTTACCCCAAAAGTAAACCCAACGATTATATGAAAAATTTATTCAGCAATAACTTCTTCAACTTGAGCTTCTTCACGAACGATAAGAAGTTTTGTAATTCTTGCACCGTCAATTTCTTTTACTGTGAAAGTGAATTCGTGATACTTAACAACATCGTCTAACTGTGCCAAACGACCAAGTTCTTTAACAACCAAACCTGCAATTGTATCAACATCATCATCTTCTAATTTTTCGTCAGGAACATCAAAGAAATTAGCCAATTCATCAAGACGCATCATACCATTAGCCAAATAATGATTTGGTTTTAATTCTTTAATATCAAATTCTGCTTCTTCATCGAATTCGTCTTGAACATCACCAAAAATTTCTTCCATAACGTCTTCTAGGGTAATAATACCTGAAGTTCCACCAAATTCATCAACAACAATAGCCATTTGACCTTTGTTTTTCTTAAATTCTCTAACCAAATTATCCATTGTCATTGTTTCAGGAACAAGCATAATATTACGTTGAAGATCTTGAACTGTACGAACTTCATCTTTCAAAGCTAAAGAATATAAATCCTTAACGTGAACTAAACCTGTAATATGGTCGATATCACCGTCATAAACAGGATAGCGTGTATATTGATTTTCAGCAGCCAACTTATTCAAATCTTCAAAAGACATATCATTTGGAACACAGATCATATCTGTTCTAGGAATCATAACTTCTCTGGCAGTCAAATCAGAGAATTGGAAAACGTTATGAATCATATCTTTTTCGGTTTCGTTTAGAACACCTTCATCAAAACTAGCATCAACCATCAAGTCCAAATCCTCTAAAGTGTGAACAACTCTAGCTGAACTTGTAGGAACTTTGAATATTTTCAATATGATATTACAAGACACATTCAACAACCAAACAAAAGGTCTTGCAATTGTCATAAATAAATCCATAGGTTTTGCAACATAAAGAGAAATTCTTTCAGGATATTGTAGGGCAACACATTTTGGAACTTGTTCCCCAACAACAACGTGTAACAAAGTTACTGTAAAGAAAGCAACAACCGCAGTAATTATATGAGCCAAATGTCCGTAACCTGCAGGTAAATTAGCCAACACAGGAGCTAACATTTTTTCTACAGTAGGAGAACCAAACCAACCAATACCAATACTTGCAATAGTAATACCAAGTTGAACTGCTGCAATAAAATAATTCATATCTTCTAATGCACGCAAAGCCAACTTAGCATCAACGTTGCCATCTTTGGTAAGTTGTTCAATCTTAGTTCTTCTAGCCTTAACAATAGCAAACTCAGCTGCTACAAAAAATCCGTTTACAAGTAATAGTACAAAAACTATTAACCAATTAGAAATTATTATTCCCAGACTCGACTCACTCATCCTGTTATTTTCCTCTATATTACAAGAGTAATTATATTACCTTGATAAAAAAAAAGCAAGTGAAGAAAAAGGGTAGAAAAGAATTTCTACCCTAACAATCTTATCTTGAACGATAATGACCTTTTACCTGAACCCCATCACTTCTTGTATATGGTGCGATATAAATTGCACCTGAGCTTTGGAGCTCATTATTTGTAGGAATACCGATACTTCCCCATTGTCCACGGATTTCTTTTTCGTGTTTGGCAAACTCATCACCGGAAAAATCTCCAATATCTTCTTGAGAGAATATTCGATTATCACCTGATACTGGGTTTCGATATCCTGAATAATTTTGCTTTCTTTGTGTTGTTGGAGCTATCAAACCTTGTTGAAGCTGTTCATTGATAAATTTTTCATTTTTGTCAAATTCTTCCCTTGTCATATTTCCAATATCTTCCGGTGTAAAAATCTTGGGTTGTTGAATTTGAGATTGAGGCATAGGTGCTGCAAACCCAGTCGACTGACCTTGATTTGCTAAAGGATTTGCAAATGGAATATCACTAAAATCTGGCATTTTTTGAACATTTGTTGGTAACACGGTATTATCAACAGGATTAATAAATAAATTATCAAAACTTGGCAAATACCCCGGAAGATATTCATTATACTCAATCCCTACTTGAAATGGGCTAATATCCATACTCGTACTATATTTTGAGATATTAGTTATATTAGGATATTGGGTACTTGAATCCACAGCATTTGGAGACATTGCATCAATTTTTAAACCTGTAATTTCAGAAACATCATAACCACCAAATTTAGACATATAATCCTCTACACTTGTACCTAACTTATCTTTTGGTATATCTTTACCAGAACTTTCTAAATATTTTTGGACATTTCTCGGTCCTTTTAAATGAGCTGCAGCCAACAAACCAGACTGAGTAATCTTAACACCATTTATTTCTTTTCCAACATATTTATCAAGTCCCAGAGACTTCAATTGATGCCATTGAGCCTGTTTGAAGGACTTTTGAGCATTTTCTTGAGCTTGTTTATTTTTTCTAAAATCATCCAAACTATAAACTCCATCTTTACCTGTAAACTGCCCAGTCCAATCATTATTATAATTACGAGAAGGTTTTATATAATACCCCGCATCTACCATAGCAGATTCTCCCATTTGATATTTACCAACATATCCCCAACGATTAACAACAGTATAATCACCGCCAGATTCTCTAGCACCTAAATCGTTATAAAAATCATTTAATGTTTTTGACATAATATTTTTCCTTTCAATCTTCCATTGCAAAATTGAGGTATTGTACAAATACCATTTTGCTTTAGCTATATACATTTCGAAATTATTGTTGAAGGGCTTTTTCTAGACTTTTTGTTTGAATATCGTTTTGATAAAAACCATCCTTATACCCAACAACAAATGGTTTAAAATCATATGCACTTGAACCATAAAATTTTATGTCATAATAGCCATTATGCTTAGATTCCAAAACTTGAAAACATTTATTAGGTTCAAAGTTCAGCATATATGCAATATCTTCATATCGACTAGAGTTTTTATGTAGTATAAATAGGTGATAACCTGCAGTTCCCCAATATAATGTCGAGTAACACACTCCAATTACTTCGTTTTCACCATCAGCATTCAAGTCAACTTCATATGCTTTTATTGATTCGAGATCAATATTCGCAAACTCTTTAACTTGTTCTGGTGTCATTTTTAGACTGTCTAAAATATATTCATATAAAACTTTATTCGCTTGTGGTTCTGAACCTTTTTGCAAATCTAACGTCTTTTGAACATTACAAGCTAACGTTGGTTGTATAAATAAAAAAATAGATAATAACAATAAAACAAACTTTTTCATTAGATTATATGTTCCTCTAGGTTTCCAAAACGAATTATACTACTTGTTCCAAACTTCCGTCAATATTAGATATATTACTATTTTATTTCGGTTTCATAATTTTCTCCTTTCGTATTTCCAACATCACTTCAAAATTAGACAATCATAGATTTTATCTATCTTGTCTTTCATATCACCAATTTGGTCTTTCAAATCTTCACAACTATCAATAGTCGCAAATCTATTTTCGACCTCTTTTATAATTTCTCTATGTTTTTTCTCTAACTGCTCAGGTGTTACAACAATTCTTTCGTGAATTAAAAACATTAACACCACCACAATTACAGGTGCATAATAAATAATACTTTCCATATTTTCCCCTTTCATCTAAAGTACAATCGGCCAGTAAAAATCCACCAAATATGATGCAGCATCAAATGGATGTGATAAAAATTTCAATTCTTTAGTCTGCTTTATCTGAGTATAAGTCGGAACATCTATCTTTGAAGTTCCCTCAATATAGCGTAAGTTATAAATGTTATACAGAAGTTTTTCACACTTTGGCGAAACATACAAACTCACTTCCCCATCAGCATTTCGAACCTTTGCATTAAACGCTGCAACCCTATTTTTTATTGGAGGGTTAAAACCTTTGATTTTAATATCGACTTCATAACCATAAGATTCCAGTTTTCTTTTTATGATGACATAGTTTGTGTACTCACTGGTACAACTTCTGTTATCACCTGAGGCATCACCATTTATGATAATCTTGCCTTTATGATTAGGGTAACGATTGTGAAATTCCTCACAAGTCTTTGATGTTGTAGTATTTTCCAGAACCAATTCATCAAAATAAAAAACTTTATCATCCGTTTTATGAGCCAAAACCCACGCCATAGGATCTACGTTAAAATCGCAACTAATATGAACATCCAAATCCAGTTGATATTTAATCTCTCTAACATTTTCATCAGTAAAATCCTTAACAACAAGATTTGTACTATAATCCCCAGCCTTACCCAACACAAAGATTTCATAATAACTTTGGTCATAGAGTTTTTTAAGTTCATCACAAAACCCCTCAGGAAGATATTTATTCTGAGTTGTCGGAGCACAAATCAAGCGATAATTTGGCGGCGGGTTACCATAAAAAGTTTTATAAATCCAACCTTTTTGCACTTCAGGATTTGTATGCCCAAAAATTCGATAAGTAAAATTCTGCCACCCTGCCTTTTTCCTTTGCCTCATCCGTGCAAGCAACATTTTAAAAGTATCATACGGAACATCTGACATTTCCTCAATTTCGACAAAACCCAAGTTTAAAGACTTCAATTTGTTTGGTTCGTCAAAATGTCTAAAAAGAATTTCAGAACCATTTTTAAATACAATTTTTTGTTCTGCACTAACCCATTTGTAATCAACTTTATCCACAAAGCCGATATTTTCCAAATGTTCAAAATAAGTTTTCAAAGTTGTATCACGCACAAGAGTATAAGTTTGAGCACCCACAAGCCCTGTTATCCCAGGGAATTTTAACGCAAGCAAGATACCCAGCAAGGCTCCGGCAAAAGTTTTGCCAGAGCCATAGCCGCCTTGGTAAACTGCGACGTCCAAGGAATAATCGTGTGGAATTTCAAGAAATTTTCTCTGTGCGTCTAGTAATGTATATTTCATATAGACACCTCAATATTTTTTATTTTTGTTCTTGAATATTTTCCTCTTTCAAAAAGTTATTAGCATTTTCTATACCATACTGCTCCATAGCGAATTTAAAGCATTCTAACCAATCAATTCGCTCTTTTACAGTTTCAATTTGTAAGAAAGATTTAACAACTTCAAACAGTTCTTTCATTCTAACTTTTCGTTCAAAAGTAGCTTTTCTATCCCCATAACGATAAATATAATCAGCATTTCTGATTTTATCATCAATTTCAACCAAATAAATTTTACCTCTGTCATTTGCCAAAACTGATTCTTTACCCAATTTGAAGTTAGAAATAATTTCAGCTGTTTTTTCAACCATTGGGATAATAACTTTTCGATTTATAGATTCCAAAATCATATTCAAACGTGCTTCCTGACCACCTGCAGAATAATTTAATTCTGTTGCGGTTCTTTCGACTGTTTGAATATTTCCTGCCATATTTTTGAAAATACCTGTTGCACTTTCAATTGTTGATTTGAAATAATTCAAAAATTCCCAACCTTGCATAGCTTTATCAAAAGAAATCGGAGTTGGCGGAGAAGTCATCAAAGATGCGTCATATTCAACAATTTTCCCAGGACGAACATCTTGTTCCCCTTTAAAACAACCTTTTGGTGCTAAATACGGAGGATTCATCATCAAAGAAAGTGCATCAAGTTGCTTATTCAAAATTGTTGATGAAATATTATTCAAAATTAACGCAACCCTTAACGGAGAAATCCCACGTCCTGTTGATGGGCATTCAATAATATTTGCGTGAATAAAAGGATTTATCACAAATGGATTGTCGTCAAATCTGATAAGCATACTTCTGCCTGCAACAACTATTAATTTATTTTTTAAAACCTCACCGTTTGGAAGTTCAATATCACCCCAATATTCTAAAAGCTCCACCTTTGTTTCATAAGTAGTCATTTTGTTTTTCTTTGAATCTTTTGCCACCACCCCTTTTAACATTTCCAGTTTTTCTAAATTCAACAAATTATTTGACTTATTTGACCTAATTTCATCAATGGTCTGATAAGTCTTGTATATTTTTGCACAAGAATCCCAATTATCAGCTTCCGACCTATCAAACACAAAATCTTCGTAGTTGATAAATTTTACCTTTGCATTGTCATAAACAACCTTATCCTCTATAACAAATGGAGCTTCAATTCCTGATTCTAACTGTTCTTTTAGAGAGATTGCACGTCTTGTTTTTCTAGTTTTTGTTTCCCAGCCGACAAATAATGTAACCTCACCTGTTTCAACAACCGAATCGATAATCTTTTCCATCTCATCTTCAATTTTCATAGATTCAAAAGTCGAAACAAGCATTGCTTTTTGTCTGTTTGCAAACTTTTGGGTTTCAAAATCTTTTCCCTCTACATCAAACATCCCATCTGGATGAGAATATAAATTTTGGATTAGATGGGATTTCAAGGTTTGTGCCAATTCATAAATATCCGGTAACTGAATATGACAATCCCAAGCATTAACTTTTGGGATATCCGCATCATAAATCGCATATTTCACAAGCCTGTTATCTGTTAATTGAGAACTTCTTGCATCCTCATAATAATCATATTTTTTGATAATATTTCCTAACAAAAATTGCTCTTGAATATTATCCAAAATATTTGTTTCAATATCTGTATTAATCATAATTACCTCAAATCTTTGTAATAGTAACTTCTATATAAGGCATAAACTTCAATATCCTGAGGCTTTCCTAAACGTTGTGTTTCATTTTTCAAAGTTGATTCATAAACAAACCCGCAACTTTTTAAAAAATTTCTGACACGAAAATTATCAGGATAAATTTGAGCCTTAATTTTGTATAAACCAAAGTTATCAAAGCACATCTTCAAAAAAAACTTTGCACTATATCGGGTAAAATTACCCCAAGCCTTTTTATCAAAACATGTTGTAATTTCTGCACTGTATAATTGATTTTTATTACCCACAAGATTATCCAGAAACACAAATCCCATAAAGTTTTCCTCATAATCCAAAATGACCCAAAAGAAAGGATTGCAAATATGAGATAGTAAGGAGTGTTTATCAGTAATTAACGAAAAGTCATCCTGAATATATTTGGAATATTTATTCCAACATTTTTCAATAAAAGGGATATAGTGCAAAGAAGAAGAATTTATAGTACCAGCATCTGAAATTATTCGTCTGAATTTACACATACTAAACTTTTACTTTGATAAATTTCACATAATTATTTCCTGCAACAAATGAATCAGATTCCCCTGCCAAAAGTTTTATTCTGTCAGGGACATTTGAACCTAAATAACCTTCAGCTTGAACTCCATTTATATAGGATTTTGTTTTGCTATTTTTATTTATCACTTCAAAAGTTGCATATTTTGTAAATAATCTACCTTTTGGCACATCTTTAATTTCCGTTATATAACTAACTTCCTTAGATTTTTTCTCAAGTTCTTTATTAAAGTCATGCTCAATTTTTGTTTTTACAGCTTGTTCAAAAGCAGAATCATTTAATAAAATTTGTTCAATATCATTATTCTTTTTCATAGAATATACCTTTCATAAATTAAATTTTTTCATCATCTAAGTTTGCAATTGTAATAATTTTTGCCTCATGATATTCATCTTCACTTTGACCAGAAGAAAATCCAAGATATTTGCACAAAGCCTCTAACGCTTTCAATCCTGCAGATGGATCACGTAATTTTCTCTTTCCAGTCGGACTTCCGTCTTTGTCCAAAATATCCTCCTGCTCTAGTGAAAACTCCGCTATTTGCAAGAGTTTCTGGATAACATATCCTTTTTGTACACTCAAAGATTCAATCTGAAGCTTTAACTGAGTTTTAATTTCATGGATAATGTAATCTTTTGCCAACAACGATGAGGCAAAACCTTTCAAATCTTTGCATTTGTAACCAGATTTTTTTGCTGCAAATTCACCATCAAGAGTCTTAATATACTCAATTACAAACCTTTTTTGCTGTTGTGTTAATTGTTTCATCTCTTTACATTTCTTATCATAATTTGTATTTTTCCAAAATAACTTGTATAATGAACATGCTATTTATATTTCGGCTAGTGTAAATCTTAACAGGGGGGAATGAAAAGGACTTCCTGTTTTTTTTGCCCTTAATTCCTAAACATCTTTACTACTGGAGCGTTTAAGACTGATGCCGCTGTTTTCGATTTCAAATTTGCCATAGCTTCTTTGTACATGCTCATCCAGTAAGGAAACTTAAAATATTGAGGGTTTGCTTTTAGCCTCAAACAAGTCCCATACACCAATAATTGCTCTACAAAAGGCATTGGTATAAGTGATTCATCTGTTGAATCTTCAAAATCTTCTTTTTCCATGCCTGATGAGTCCATGACACAATTTTGCGTAAAATAAATAACATCTAAAATTTTGTCGGAATTGAACTTAGGAAATAAAAGCCTATCTGCAAAAGCACTATAAGTAGCAGCTTTTGGATTTCCTTCCATAAAAGATTCCACATCATCACAATAATCGTACCTTTTGCCGTCAATAAACAAATACAAAATCCGACCAGAAACTTCGTTGTCAATTTCAGTTGTTCCTGCAGGAAGAAACATTGATGTCCTTCTTAACAAGAAATTCCACCCCTCAATTGAACATATTTCACGATTTATGATGTTCATAATCCCCATAATTCGTTTGTGATCATTTTTTATAAGCTCTGAAAAAGCATTTACTTGTTTATAGTTCAACTCAAGCAAACATTTATTTATTAGTTGTAAATAATTCATTTTTTCTCCTTTGTTTGAAAAAGCCCGAACGGGAAAGTCAGAATTCTCGCCCGAGCTTTTATTATGAATTTGCAAAAACTATTTGATTAACCCTTGTTTAACCTGTTCCATAATTAATTTTTCATTTTTAGCAAATTCTTCACCACTCATTCTGCCGATTTCCTCACGAGTAAATACCTTTGTCATTTTGTTGTCAGAAGAAGCATTTTGAGCATAAGATGTCAATTTGCTCTTTGCACGTAAGTTCTCGTCATTCAATGATTTCTCGTATTCGGATTTTTTCAAATATTTATCAACTGCTGAGTTTTCCAGACCTTCAACAAGTTGAGCAATTTTGACAATTTCATCTTTGTCCATATCTAACCCTTTGATATAATCCAAAACATCCCCGCGACCTTCTGTTTCAAAAAATCCAGGACGTTCTTGATTGAACAAATCCATTGGATTTTGAACAGGAACAGCTTGAGCTGGAACATTTTGAACTGGCATTTGACTTTGTATTTGTGCATTTTTTAAAGCATTTATAGATTGAGCTTGCACACATAACTGTGCCAACAGATAATGTCCTTGTTGTTGTGATAATATGCCTTGGGACATAAGATTTTTGATGTTTTGAACATCAGCACCTAATTTCTGTTCCATTTGAAAATAAGCATCGTTATATCCCAAATTAGGGTTCACCTGTGGACTTACGGCAGGCGATGAAATACCGTTTAATTGCGGAAAAACTCCGCCAATTTGATTTTGCATAAAGTTATTCTCCTTCCACATTTGGCAAAGAATTCATATAATCAACAGAAATTTCGACAACATCATCAATAAAACTTGACAGCAAAACTGAAATAATAGTTTTGACAACAGGAACAAACGGTAATTTATTTACAATATATTGAATTGCTAACTTTTTCTTTTCTTGCCCTTTTCCTGAACCAAGTTCTGCTTCTGCGACAATTACAGCTTTCTTCGCCAATTCTTTAATTTTCTTTTTTACGTTTGAAAACATTACACTAACTCCTTATTTAAAATGCACTCCCCGCAATAAAAAGCATAAACACTCACGAGGAGCACATTTAACCAAAACTACACAGCTACAATCATTTTTGCCAATGCTTTTGGTTGAACAGTTTTAGCACCATACAAATACAAGCCTCTTACTAAATCAGAGAAACTATCTTTATCTCTTAGACTTTCGATTTTTGCTAATTGAGAGGCAAAAGTAATCGCATCATTTGTACCGGCTAAAACATAATATTTGCCATCAACTTCAGTTAAATTTGTACTTACTAATACATCCATACCCGCAATTCTACCGATAGAACCTTCTCTTAAAGTTTCATCAGCAACGTTATACGCTGAAATAAATTCAGGACTTTGTAATAAATAAGCCTCAACATTTGGATTAATTACAACCCAAGGTTTAACACCTGAATGAACTGCATCAGAATTTTTCAACGCTAATGATAATTTCACAAACTGTTCATAAATAGTTGTTTTATCTAAAGTAATAGGGGCTTCTTCAGTACCAACAGTATTTTCTTCAACTACATCTGTATGAAGTGATAATAAGTAAGCATCTTGAACTTCTTCAATAGCTTTCTTAGCGTTACCTAAATGAGCTTCCATAATATCACCGTTTGCCTGAACTTGAGCGACATCGTCAATTTTGAAAGCAAAGAATTTCTTTTGATCAATAACTAAATCTTGAGAAGTTGGAGTAAGTGCTGAATATTCAATATTTTCAGAGGTTAAAGTCGAAACGGTAACATCTGCAGGTGTGATAATTTTAACTGTATCACCTTGATTTTTAATTTCACCTTCCCAATTTCTGTTTACGCATTGAAGCATAACACAGTTTTTGTCTAACATTTGGCTTAATTTTTGGCTCCAAATTTGAGGAATAAAAGCTGAGTAGCTTGATTTTAATTCTGACATTTTCTTTTTCCTTTCGTTTTCATAACTAAATACACATTTTTATGAGTGGTGATTGATAAAAATTTTTAATCATCGTTATAAATTTCTCTAAATTGCAGACCGATAATTGCACAATTACAGGTCAAATCATCCCCTTCAATACATAATTGAATAGAATAATTACTATCATTGATTTCGGCTTTTTCACGTGGATTTGAATTTACAGGCCAAACAGGAATTTCAGATTCCCCATCATGCCAGCAATATGTAGCATCATTATCAGGTGTATCCTCTCCAGCCCACATAAAATGACTAAAATGTTTTGAATAAATAAGCTCTACATCATCTTTGTATTCACTGTCATAATCCTTAAACAATGAAAACTTAAATTTATTATCATTTATGTCATCTAAAATGAAGTAAAATTCATCCACAAGTTTTCTATGCAGAACATTACCTAACGCCAGAAATGGGGATTTCCACATAAAAGGGATAGCTTCACCATTAAATGTGCCTCCAAAATCTTCTCTGTAAACTTTACCCTGATTATCCGCTGTTAACAGATAAGTATTAAACACACAAGCTACTGTAATATCTTGAGGAATAACACGTTTATACCAAGCCCTGTTCAGATAATCATTTACCCAAATTGTATGATAATATTCATCATCCAAATATGGAAAGAAAAACCACATTTGATGTTTATTTTTATAATGAAGAACAAAAGTTTCATCCATTCTGGATTCATCAAATCGTTTAAATTCTTCCCTTATATTTTGAGAAATTTCTGAGCCTAAACGAATTTGGTTTAACTCACCCACCTGTTCTAGTGCATAAATTCCATTACTTAAAAAATACTGTTTGTTATCAACATTAGAAATTGATTTTGATGCAACAGTGCCTTTATCTGCAAATAAAGTAATAGCAAAATCTGACGGATTAGAACCTGTTAAAAGATAAACCTTATCTCTTTTATAAATAGCTAAATAATCTTTATAAGTATGCATAGTAACAATATCGGAAGTATCAGTATGAAAGTCATTGATATACCCTGCATCTTCTTCCATTTCAAAATCGTTATACATACCCAAAGCTGAATAATAAATCGTAGATTCTTTGCTACACCAAACCCTGCCTTTATAAACAGTTACGCTATTCGGATAACAAACATTTCCGTTCAAATCTTTCAAATTGCAATCTACAATATCAAAATTCTCATTGTCTTTAATATAAAACATCGAATCAGATTCAGTTGCGACAATTAACCCTCTAAGAAACTGTGCAAAAATAGGTTTTTGACCTGTTAGAGTTTTATCAAGCAAAATCAAAGAATTTTCTTTTTGTTTATATACATAAATCTTCCCGCTTTCTGTAATAATAACCAATTTTGAAGAATTATCAGATTCCATTTCAGATATCCCGACAATTTTTTCAGCCTCAGGGAGTTCTA
>JAZSDA010000031.1:0-14194 GCA_045530955.1 Candidatus Gastranaerophilaceae bacterium | reverse complement strand
ATTGGGCAATTATATTGATACTGATGAGGAAAAATATCGTTTTACTTGGAATGGCAAAATGAATGCTTTAAGACTTTCTCAAACACCATCAATTGGAACTTTAAGACCTTGTAAAGAAGAAAGTAGAGATTGGAACACAACTCAAAACCTTTATATTGAAGGTGATAATCTTGAAGTTTTAAAGCTTTTACAAAATTCATATTTAAATAAAATCAAAATGATTTATATAGATCCTCCTTATAATACAGGACACGATTTTGTTTATTCTGATGATTTTAAAGATAGTATTGATAATTATAAAAAAGTTACAAAACAAGTTGATTCTGATGGTAATGCCACCTCTACTAATAAAGATTCTGATGGCAGATATCACACAAATTGGTTAAACATGATGTATCCTCGTTTGAGACTTGCAAGAAATTTATTAACTGATGATGGAATTATATTTATTTCAATCGATGATTATGAAGTCATAAATTTAAAGAAAATATGTGATGAAATTTTTGGTGAAACTAATTTTATAAATCAGGTTGTATGGGTAAGAAATTCAAGTGGTAAAACAGTATCAAATGAACTTGCGGTTAATATTGAATATTTATTAATCTACGCTAAATCATCACAATATGCATTAAAACCAATTTACAAACCTCTTTCTGAAGCAACTATTAAAATGTACTCAAAAGATGATAACGATGGTAGAGGAAAGTATCGTCTATACCCAATGCAAAAAACAAAAGATCCTGGTCCTGAAACAACATATGATTATATTGATAATAATGGGAAAGTGTGGCCTTGTCCTGCAAAGGGTTGGAGAATGTGCTACAGCAAAATGAAAGCTCTTGAAGATGATGGAAGACTTTGTCTTGAAAATAGTACTATTTCCGAAAAAGCATATTGGAATGAACGTGATGCCGAGGGGAAATTAGCTGATTCTTTTTGGAATGATTTACCTGTAGCATTTGATACAATAGATGATGAATATTTACAAAAAATAGTGAATTATTATACAGATGTTTGCAAGGGTGTTTCTGAAAATAGTTCTGGCAGCAAAGAAGTTAATGCTCTTTTTAACGGTAGACCTGTATTTTCAAACCCTAAACCAACAGATTATATTGAACGAATGTTGAAAATGCAAGCAGATAAAGATTCGATAATTTTAGATTTCTTTTCTGGCAGTTCTTCTACTGCTCATGCTGTTATGAAATTAAACAATGAGGATGGTGGCAATCGTAAATTTATCATGAGCCAATTACCACAGCCATTAAACCCTCTTGATAAAGATGAAAAAATTGCTTGCGATTTCCTTTCAGAAATTGGAAAGCCTCTCGTTTTAAGCGAAATAGGAAAAGAACGAATTAGAAGAGCTGGCGATAAAATTAAGCAAGAAACTGATACTAAAAACCAACAATTAAAATTGGGAGAAGAATTTAAGAAAACTCCTGATATTGGGTTCAAAGTATTTAAATTAGATTCTTCAAATATGAGAAAATGGAATCCTGACACAAAAAACATAGAACAATCTTTGCTAGACCAAATAAACAATTTTGTTGATGGTAGAACTGAAGAAGATGCTTTGTATGAAATTATTTTAAAAAATGGTTTGCCACTTACTGTTCCTGTGGAAGAACTAGATATTAAAGGCAAAAAAGTTTATTCAATTGGTATGGGAGCATTAATTGTTTGTTTAGATAATAATATCACTCTTGATATTGCAGATGAAATTGCAAATATAAGCACAGAGTTTGAAGATAAAAGCCAAGTAACAGTTGTATTCAAAGATAATGGCTTTGCAAACGATAGTGTAAAAACAAACATAAAAGAAACCATTAGGGGTTACGGCATCGGAAAGTTTGTAACTGTTTAATCAAAGAGGTTGAAGAAGATGAAGTTTAAGTTTGAAGAATTAGAATATCAAAAAAAAGCTATAAATTCAGTTCTTGATTTGTTTGAAGGTCAAGAAACAGGACAGTCTGTTTTTACTGTTGAAAATAATATGCACCAAATAGGTATTGAAGAAAACTTAACCGCTGATGGTTATTCCGTAGGAATTGGGAACAGATTAGATTTAACCGATGATGAATTGTTGAACAATATGCACAATGTTCAATTACATAATGGATTGCCTCAAACTTCTGAAAACGATAATAAATATCCTGAATTTGATATCAATATGGAAACCGGAACCGGTAAAACGTATGTTTATTTAAAAACTATCTTTGAATTAAAGAAAAAATATGGTTTTTCAAAATTTATAATTGTTGTGCCATCTGTTCCGATTAAAGAAGGTGTTAATAAGTCTTTAAAAGTAACTTATGAACAATTTAAACAAGATTATCCTGAAATACCTTATAGTAATTCAAGTTATTTTGTTTATGATAGTTCAAAACCTGAATTAGTAAGGGATTTTGCAGTAAATCAAAACCTTTCTATTATGGTAATTACAATCGCCGCATTCAATAAAGATAAGAATGTAATTCACCAAGAAGACAGAGAAACAGGTAAATTAATCGACTTAATTCGTTCAACAAGACCTATTCTAATCATTGATGAACCTCAATTGGTTGATAATACAACAACTGCACAAAATGCAATTAAATTATTAGATCCTCTTGTAAGTTTTAGATATAGTGCAACTCATAACAGAAAAAGTAACTTGATTTATAGCTTTGATTCTATTGATGCTTATGAGGGTGAATATGTAAAACAAATTGAAGTTGCATCGTTTTCAACTGAAGATTATGACAACGCAGCGTATATAAAAGTAAATTCAATTAAATCTGTTAAAGATTCTATAACAGCAACACTTGAAATTAGTGTTATGAATGAATTAGGAAAGGTTCAAAAGAAAACAGTTAAGGTTGATAAATACAAACATAATAGCCTATTTGCACTATCAGGAGGACGTGAAATCTATTCTGATTATAGAGTAAAAGACCTTTACTGTGATGGTTCAAATAAATACATTGAATTTCTTAATGGTGTAGAAATATCTGAAGGTCAATGTATTGGTGATATTGACGATGCTGATTTAAAAAGACAACAAATCAGAAAAACTATTCAAGAACACTTAGATAAAGAAAAAATGTTTGCTATGAAAAATCTTGGCATTAAAGTTTTAAGTTTATTCTTTATTGACAGAGTTGATAAATATCGTTCTTATGACGAGAATGGAAATCCTCAAAAGGGTGAATATGCAAGAATTTTTGAAGAAGAATATAAATCCATAATTTCTCAAAGAAAATATAACGATTTAATTTATCAAGCTGATGATACACCTGTGGAACAAGTCCACAATGGTTATTTTTCAATTGATAAAAAAGTTGTAACTCCTTATTCTGAATTAACAGAAAAAACAGGAACAAAAGCTGAAGAAAGCACTTACAACTTAATTATGAAAGATAAAGAGAAGTTATTAAGTCTAGATAATAAATTAAGATTTATCTTCTCTCACTCTGCATTAGGCGTTGGTTGGGATAACCCAAATGTATTCCAAATCTGTACTTTAGCAGAAAACAGACAAGAGGTTGATAGAAGACAAAAAATAGGTCGTGGTTTAAGACTTTGTGTAAATCAAAATGGCGAACGTGTTAAAGGTTTTGATGTAAACACTTTAACAGTTATTGCCAATGAAAGTTATGAAGAATTTGCAACTCAACTGCAACACGAAATTGAAAAAGACAACAAAGATATTAAATTCGGAACTTTGGAATTCCATTCATTTGCTAATATTCCTGTTAAACAAGCAGATGGCACAACTGAATATCTAGGCGAACAAAGTTCAAAAGCAATATACGATTACTTTGTTGCTCAAAACTACATTGATTCTAAAGGTAAAGTTCAAGCATCATTAAAAGTTGATTTAAAAAATGATACTCTTAAACTACCGGAAGAATTTGCAGGGGTTAAAGAGCAAATACAAACTATCGTTAAAAAACACGCAGGAAATCTTAATATTAAAGATAATTCTAAAAAACACACGATAGAACTTAAAAACGAAGTTTATTTAGATCCTGAATTTATCGCACTATGGGATAGTATCAAATACAAAACAAGATATTCAATTGAATTTGATACACCTGAATTAATCGATAAATGTGTAAGAGCAATAAATACAAAAATGGAATGCGATGCTGCTACTATTATTTCTAAAACTGCACGACTAAAAATTACAGATGCAGGTATTGATTGTTCAAAAATTGTTGACACTTCAGTAAGTGGAACAATTGAAGAAGTTTCTTATTATCCTGATGTTATTACTTTCTTACAAAATAAAACAAATCTAACAAGAAAGACCATTGTTGATATTTTGATTAAAAGCAATACATTAAACATATTTAAGAAAAATCCTCAAAGTTATATGACTGAAGTTGCAAGAGTAATTCAAAGAGTTTTAAGAGATTTAATTTTAGACGGAATTAAATACACAAAACTTGGTGACGATTACTATTATGCTCAAGAATTATTGAAAGACAATCCAATTACAGGTTATTTAGAACGTAATATGATGGAAACAACAAGTAATAAATATCCGTTTACACACGTTGTTTATGATTCTGATAATGAGGCAAGTTTTGCGGAGCAATTTGAAAATAATAAACATATTCTAAAATATGTTAAATTACCAAGTAAATTCAAAGTCCCAACACCTTTAGGACCATACAATCCTGACTGGGCAGTTTTAGTCGATAAAGATGGCGAACGAAAGTTATACTTTGTGTTAGAAACAAAAAGAGAAAACTTGCAGGTCGCATTAGATGACGATTTAAGACAAAATGAAAAAGATAAAATTTACTGTGGTAGAAAACACTTCGAGGCACTAGGAACAGATGCTCATTTTGAGGCTGTAACTAATTTTGATAAATTTATTCAAGAAGCTACTAGGTAATGTATGGACTTTTCTAAAGATTACGAAATTAAGATATACAAAAATAATGGTTCTCATACAGAAATGGAGTCTCTTGAGAATGAATTTTATCTTGAAGAAGTAACACCCAACGCAAAAATAAGTAAACAAAAAATACTAAAAGCTTTTTCAAATGACTTCAGAAAATATTTTAATTGTGATGGGGCTTCTGCCTTTTCTGTGTACACAAATAATCAACATAAAACTTTTTTAATAAATTATAGAGATTATGAGGCAATGTATGCGGTTGGAGCAATTTCTTTATTAAATGTTCCTTTTGAAGGTAATAGTGAAAGACGTTGGGTTTTAAATAGTATGTGGGTGCATCCATTTATGAGGCGCAAACATTTATTAAAAAATTCAATTGAAATCTTGGAGAAGAAATACAAATCTATTTTTATAAAAGAGATATTGTCTTATGAAATGGAACGGTATGCATTAAAATATAACAAGGAACACAGTTTACATTTCAGATATGAACTATCTAAAAAAGGTTTATAATTAATCCATTACAAACTCCCAATGATATCCGTAGGAACTTTTTTGCACTCCTCTGCAACATTGCTTTATTAAATCAAAATTACAATATTCTCTTTCTAATACAAATTTGAGCCAACGTGCTGCCTCTTTTGCATTCTTAAAAATCTGTCCTGTTTCTGCACAACGCACTTTTTTAGACTGTGCAGGTAATGACCTGTATGGCTGAAGTTTTTCTTTTAATTTAGCAAACCTTTGAGCAGAAACTTTATACGTCCCCATTTTTATATCTTCCTGCTTGAGGACTATTATAAATCTACCTTTTAATTTTTTAGCTCGTGCATATTGGACCCTATAAGGTTCAAGTTCTTTTTGCAGGATATAAAATAACTCTGCATCCGGTCTGTAAGTTTCATTGCTTTCGTCATTTTGTCTAAATGTTACTGTGTTTCTGTTTTTGGTTAAGTCTGTCATATAATTTCTCCCTTATTGCCTCCGATAAATCTCTCATATCAAGTAGTCCTTGTTGTAATCCCATATAAACCGCATCAAGTGCTGAATGAATCCCACCAAGATAGCAATATAAACGCCATTTTTGGAGTTTTGTATTCATAATGCTTAAATCCATCGCCTTTGATATTTCATCATTGTTATAGCCTTTAGCGATAAGTATTAGAATTTCACGTCTTCTTGGTGTTAATCTTGCTTTATGTCTATACATTAGCGTTCCTTTCGGTGATTAATCGGATTACTTTTTATCCAATAAGTAATGCAATTCTTTTATGCCGAAAATACTAGACATTCGGGGAATTGTTTTTATAAAAATAGTCTGCTACATTAAGTTTTGAAGATTGAAATTTTAAAGCGAAAAATCAAGCACAGTAGCAATTTTTAAGATTTATGAGTTTTAAAATATACAATTTGGATATTTTGTAATCCATTTAAAATGTAATGCAATCCCTTTATCAGAGTGTGTTTTGGTCTATAAAATAAAGTTGTTGTAAGAGTAGTCAATTTGATCCTGCTCAATTCCAATATAACGCATTGTTATTTGTTGGCTTGAATGATTAAATATCTTTTGAAGAATAGCAATGTCTTTAAATTGCTGATAATGGTGGTATCCAAAAGTTTTTCGCATTGAATGTGTTCCGATTTTTTCTTCAAGTCCAACAGCAGCACAAGCATTTCTAATCATATAATATGCTGTGATTCTATTGTATCTTCTACCCCAATGAGATTTAAACAATGGTTCTCTGTCCCTTCTGTTTTTGACAACTTTAGCAATTAAAGTTTTTAGTTTGTCATTAAGAGGGAATTTTTTTGTTTTACCTGTTTTCTTTTCCACTATTTGAACATAGTTTTTATCTCTAACATCGCCAACATTTAAGGCTACTATGTCAGAGATTCGCAGACCACTATTTGTGCCAAACACAAAAATTAACTGCACTCTTTCGTTTTGTTTTTCAAGATATCTCTCGACTTTTTCGACATCTTTTTTGTTTCTAATGGGTTCAACTGTAGTCATTGTTTACTCCTTTCTGTGACTTACAAGATAATTGTGGGCAGAATTTAGCTCGCAAAATACCTTTCAGTCTGTTCAAGGATATCTTCAAGGTCATCGTTAGTTAGTTTTAAATAAGGTCTTGCAGGGATTGAGACAGACTTATTTTTACCTGCTTGTCCACCCAATTGATGGATAGCGGCATAATCAAGATTCGAACCGATAATGGCTGATTCATTGTCATATTGAGTTGTAATAGATGTTGCAAGACGTCCTTCGACTTGAAGAATTTGCCCCGGCCAATGTCCGGCTTTTTTTCGCTTTTTAATGGTACTTTCTGCAAGTTCCTGCCATTTGTCAGGTCTGCCCTGTTGCGAGAAGTTTTCTTCTGTTGCATCTGCCATTATACCTGCTATGTTCTTCATTAACGGACGTAGTGTCTCTGCTTTAGCTGCGACTTTTAAAAGTGCATCTTGAACAGCTTTATTATCTAACCTTATTTCAATACTATCTGGCATGATGACGTTCTTTAATTGGATAATTAGCAATTAAAAGTTCTTTGAAAATCTTGTTTTCACGACTTGTGCCTTGTTTGTTGTTGATTCCGTTTAATCGTTCAACTTCAATCATTTCAAAGCCTTTATACAATTCTCTGATTTTTGGCGAGTCATCATAAGACAATAAAAATCTACCTTGAATGTTACCGAGGACTTCTCTTAAACGTTCATGGTCGAAATTTTCTGTGCTTGTTACTTCATAACCACAGCCTTTAGAATATGGTGGATCGCAATAGAAAAATGCCTCTTCAAAGTCATATTGTTTGATTAATTTTTCAAAATCTCTATTCTCAATTAAGACTTTATCAAGCCTATTGTGAATGGCATCTATTTTATCCATCACATTTTTTTGGCTTTTTGATGCACCACCTGATGAACGTTTAACAGTTCCAAAGGTTTCGCCTCTGCCACCGAATGAACGAGTTATTAAAAAGTAGAATTGAACAGCTTTTTGAATATCTGTAATAAATGTGCCATTCAAGAACTGCAAGAACATCTCACGAGAACCAAGAAGATATTTATACTCTTCTTTGAAAGCATTCGGATGATATTTAACAATACGGAATAAATTTGCTAATCTTCCGTCTAAATCGTTATATATCTCTAAATCTGCCCATCGGTCTTTATAAAACAGAACCCAAGCACCACCACCAAATGGTTCAATGTATGATTTGATATCTTCAGGAATAAGTGGAGCTATTGTTTTACGCAATAATCTCTTGCCGCCTACCCAATTAATTAAACATTTTCTATCGATTGTCATAATTAAACTCCTTTTAAAATTGTGTTAAACGTACTTTAAATGCTTTTTAATCCTTTGCAGGGTTATAGCTCCAACCAACATCAGGAGCAATTTGTTTACTTGTTAATGGATCTGTGTAAACTGTAACTGGTTGATATTGACCTGATTTTTTAGAAACAAGCCTGTCCTCTTGAGATAATCTTCCGGATGATGATTCAACATAAAGATTTCTTTTTTTGACGTTTCGTGGGGATAATGCCCTGACACGACAACGACATCGCCAACCATTCGGTGGGTAAAAAGAACTCCAAAATGGGTCATCATGAGGGAAAACCAAGTCGTGAAGTTGCGCGTGTTCTGCTCGTGTTCTTTGGTCTAAAACTGCGACATATTGCCAATATGGACGATTATCGGTATTCTCAATTTGTGTTTTATAACGTCCTGTTTGATAGGCTGTCTGCATATTTACGGAATAAATTGTTTTAAGACGATACATTGAACCAAGCTGAACTTTTTCGGCATTACCCTTGGAATCGACAATTACAACTTCGCCCCACCAACCTTTCTTTTGCAGGGTTGGTTTAAGTTCTTTTTGAAACTCTTGAAAGGTTTTTCCTTCTTCAAGTGCTTTATCTAATACTGTGCGAATATCGTTCAAAATATCCTCACGCATAGCCTTTGCAACTGTGAATGACTTTCTGTGTGCAGATTCCCATAATTCGTACCAATCCCACGATAGTTTATTATTCTTGGATTTAAAATATTTGATGGCTATTGCAGGTGATAATTTGAATAGTGCGTTAAGTTTGACCATTAACCACCTCTGCTAGTTTTTCAGCGACAGCACGTGCGACATTAACTGTTACAGCATTGCCCGCCATTTTATAAAGTTGTGCATCTGAAATACCAAGTTCTCGTGCTTGTTGAACCATTCCATCAGGAAAGCCTTGAAGTCTAAAACACTCAAGTGGGGTTAATCTTCTGATGCGATAATCGTCAATTGTTCCCATATTACAATTAGTGTCTAATGTTTGCGAACAACCTTTGCCAACTCTCCCTCTGCGAGTTTTAGAATTTGGGAATGCCAAATTTATTCCGTCTCCGGGACCTGCCTCATCGTAGCCTTTTTTAGTTCCGTTTCTTATTTTCATTAACGGAGTATCGCCACCGACTTTGAGGGTTTCAACAATATCAGATTGTTTGTATTTATTGAAACGTGGCTTATTGATGCAATAAAGACCAGTTTTACCACTTCCACCATTAGCAACTAAACAAGAGCCAATTCCGTCAGGTGAGTAAATTCTGCCACCTTGATGTGCATTTGGCGGATTTATTGGATGTTTTCTGATTTCGCTAATATCCTCTGAATCGCATCCTGCGATAGGAAATATTTTTCCGGTACATTCTGTTCCAAGACATCCAACAATGTACACCCTTTCCCTGTTTTGAGGAACGCCGAAGAACTTAGAATTAAGAACCTGCCATTGCACTTGATACCCAAGGTCGGTGAGAACTTCAATGATAGTTGCAAAAGTTCTTCCACCGTCGTGGTTAAGTAAGCCTTTAACGTTTTCGAGAATAAAATATTTGGGTTTTTTGTCGTGCAAAATCCTTGCGACTTCAAAAAAGAGTGTGCCTCTGGTGTCTTCAAATCCTCGTCTTTTTCCTGCAATAGAGAAAGATTGGCAAGGAAATCCACCACAGAAGATATCAAAGTCTGGCATTGTTGATGTGTCAATTTTTCTGATGTCATTGTAAAATACCTCGTTGTCGTTGCATAAAAATGCTAAATATAACTGATTAGCGTATGGGTCATTATCACAGAATCCCATGCACTCAAAACCTACACTTTCAAGTGCGATTTTAAAGCCACCTATCCCTGAAAAAGCATCAAAGAATTTAAGTTTAGTCATCTAAACCATCCTTTCTGCCTTGTAATTCACAAAGGAACATAGCCTTTTGAATTGATTGCTGAAGTTGTTTTGTTTGCAGGTTGCTATCTATCAGCAACTCTCTTGCATCTTCAAAGTTATCGCAAGATTCAAACAATGCTAACAATGGCGAAAGCATCGCTTGAGATTGTTTATCAAGTTCTGTTTCTGATAAAAACTTAAATAAATCATCAACTTGAACTTGACCTTCCGGTTCCGGTTCTTCTTTGAATTGTGAGAATTGAGGTGTTGCAGGGATAATATCCTCTCTAATATCGAAGTCATCTTCTTCTAATCCATAGTTTTTAATGAAATATTCTTTAGTGAATTTAACACCTGTTTCAGAGAGAATTTTATCCCTTTGAGCCAATTCTAAATCAATATCCTCAACTTCAAACATCTCAAATACAGGAATATCTTTGTTTGAAAAATTAATTTCATAAATCCATTGGATAAGTTGATTTATAGTCTTTTCAACCATTTTTTTATCAGCATCAATAATATCTTGGCGAACTGCAAAGTGTGTATTTGATGCTGCGTAACTTCCTGTTGAACCGACTTCTGTTGTTAAGGTTTGACCTAAAACAGCCTTTGAAATTTCTGCATTCATCTTATCCATTAGCTTTTCAAAGATTTCAGCAGATGAGGATTTATTAGCCTCTTGAATTTCAACAGAAGAATCGTCAGGAATAACTGCGATAGCATCTTGAACCATTTGTTCTAATAATCCTGCAAGTTTGTCGGTTTCTTCTTCACTTGCACCTCTTGGGTGTTTACCGATAAGGTGAGGAATTCCGTATTTTTCGGTAAATATTACCCAAAATTTAAGTCCTCCTTTTTTAAAAGTAACCGGCCAGAACACACGAGAAAGAGTTCTCTCGCCATATGGATTCTCATAGCTTGGATTTGATTGAGGACATAAAAACTTTTTAGGAGGTAATTCTTCGCCAAAATAATGCTCTTTTGTTCTAAATTTAAGTTGATTTTCATCATCAAAACAGAACCATTCTGAAGGCTTTGCTTTTAATTCGATAGGTAGAACAAGGTTATCAACTCGTCCCCAAATGATTTCTATTGGCTGAAAACCGAATAAAGTCGCATTTAAAATATCATTGATTAATTTGTAAATATCAAGTTTTTTAATTGTTTCAATGACTTTTTCAGCAGTTTCATCTTTATCAAGACCTCGATTTATTTCCCATTCAAGCGATAAAACACCTGCTTTTCGTGATTGAACACAGGCAAAAACGTGAGAATCACAGAGTAATTCCTTATAAACCTTCATATCTTTGCCTTGTTTTTTAAGTACAATATCAGGATCAGGTAGGTATGACATTGCTAATGAATAATAATTTAAACTTCGTTTTCGTGTTGCAATTTCTTCGGAAAGATGTTTTTTCATAAAATCCTCTTTAAAAGTTTAGTGAAACCATTTTTAAAACCTTTTTAACTCTTTTTAAAAACGACGTTTAGGTGCGTTTATATATCTAACTTCATTTTTAAAATTTAAAGCCCCTTAAAATCGATTTTAGAAGTTTGAGACCATATCAAATGACTCCCTTCTTTTTCTAGTTGATATATGAATATCCCCTGAACCATTGTCAGCTGCGTGTAAAGCCAATGCTAATGCCCAAAATCTATCAGCGTGTCCGTTGTCGGAGCGGTCAGCATCAAAGCGAATATTGTTGCTTGCAGTTGTTATTTTGCGAACCGAGTGCAAGTCTTCTCTTATTTCATGCCGGCTAGGGATAAATACTGTCTTGTTTTCAAATTCAGTTCTTAATCTATAAGCCAAATCCTCTTTGACTTTATTCGTGAAAGTTACACCTTCAACTCTGAATTTTCCAAATTTGAGTTGGGCATTTTCTGCCATTTGCATTCCAATTCCTGTGTCATCTTGGCAGTCACGACGGAATAATTTATGAGCTAAAATTTCGTGCAAGATTTCCTCTTGTTTATGAAATGGCATTTTTGCTAGTTCTATAACAAGTCTTGTGTATTTGATGTTTTCGATTTTTTCTAAAACCCAAATAACAGTTAAGTCTTTTCTTCTTCCAATATCAACTCCGACATAAAAGTCGTGTTTCAAATCTTCAAGTGGTCGAAGAATATCATCAAGCTCGCAAGTGGCAATTAAATCATAAGGTAAGAAAGCTGATGCCTCATCAACTGCTATACAACAATATTCTTGTAGCCAAGTATATTCATCAAAACAGTTGTCTTTTTCATTTGCCATCCACTCTTCTTGTTCTTGCAGGGTTGTTTTTCTCTGATAAATTTTATCAACTAATCCCTCAGACACAGCAAGTTGAATCGGAGTTTTATGGTGACTCCAATCCAACTTACCTTTTTGAACTTGGTCGATGAATTTGTAGTATAAACAATTCTGACCATTATGAGTAGAAAGGATACGCAAAGGAAATCCCCAAGTTATACAAGGTCGAGCAGCTTTCCATAATTCTTCAGGGTTGTTGTGAAATGCGAATTCGTCAAGCACAACCTTGCCACCTTTTGAACGGAATGACTTAGGGTTGGAAGAGAGAGCATGAATCTTTGTGCCATTTGAAAACTCTATAACTAGAGCTTTAATATCTTTTTCGTTATCAATTACAACTTCGCCTTTTGTTTTAGCAACTGCGTGAAAGAATTTAACCCACTTTTCGCAGTAATCAATGTATTCTTTAGCAGCTGATTCGTCTGCTGATGAGAACCACACAGAAGGCACTCTTTTATTTATGCAATCTTGAACATCCTCAAAACTTTGCACATAAGTTGCACCGATACGTCTAGATTTTTCCCATATCTTAATTTTAGATTTATCGTTTAACCAACGCATCTGATAGGGTAAAAAATATTCTTTATTCTTCATATTTTATCCCCAAGAATTGTTCGTTAATTTCTTTTATAAAATCAGGTGTAAGTTCTTTTACTGTTGACTCTGAATTATCTTTAGAAACAACATCTTCATAAGATTTTAGTTTTAATACCAATGGAATCATTTTGGTTAAAGCAAACATTCTGCTTGGATCAATTTTTTCTTCGTGTTCCATATCAAACTGAATTGATTGCATAATTTTACGAGCAAAAACGAATAATTCCTCATGAAACATTTGTTTAGATGCTAAAAATTGTTTTCTTTTGTTTTCCCAGTCAAATTTTACTTTCCATCTCTGTACTGTTTTTTCACTCACTTCAATTTTGCGAGCAATATCTTTCAATTGCATTTGGTCAAGCACATAAAATCTTTCTGCTATTTCCATAAGAACTTTTTGGCTAGTCAAAGTAAGCCTCCAAATCTGCAATTTTCTTTTTGAGTCTGCGAAGTTCTATAACTATCTCATTAAGGCGAGTCAATGAAACTAATGCTTTTTCAGTTTCTTGTTTAGTGTTGTCATCTTCAAATGGATTTAATAATGAACGTACAAGAATTATTAATCCTGATGCCTCGACATCAAGATTTCTATATTCGGATTTAGCCTCTGCAAGCTGACCTTTTAATTGGATACGTTCAATATTCATTATTGTGATATCTCCTTCTTCAAGATTGGACACCAAAGGTTGCCGTCAATTTTACTTTCGATTCTTGAAAGGACAGTTGCACTATAATGATTGGTTTCAAGCATTTCTTTTAAAATCTCAAAATTATTAGCAATAATTTTTTCAAAAGTCTTTACTTGAGCATTGTGGTAAACATACCAAATGACAAAAATTACAGCAGGAAAGCCGATGCTTTCAAACAGTTTTAGTAATAAAGAAGTTTCCATTTAATAACCTTTCATATTTTTAGGGCAAAAAGAAAAGAGGCTTTTCGCCTGTGTTGTGCTTCCAAGATAACTGATAAAGAAGGTCAATTTCTAGTGCAAAATGTCAGTCATTTCTGTCTGCTTTTGTCACTAAAAAATCAATGACATATTGCAGTAGAAACCGAACATGAAATGCATCTATACTGCCAACAGAATTAAAAATTTTTTGTACTCACAAAGTAATGGAGAATCTAAATGAAGTATTTTGAGGTTTTTAAAGCCGGCAACTACCCACAAGGTAAGTTCACACAAGCAGAAGTTCAGGAATTGGCAAAAAATT
>JAZSDA010000042.1:0-31500 GCA_045530955.1 Candidatus Gastranaerophilaceae bacterium | reverse complement strand
CAACTCCTTGGCTCACAGAACGACATGGCTACGATCCGACTTGCTTTTAATTCATCAACTGTTGAAAATTTGCTAGATTTTTTAACGAATTCATCAGTTAATTCAGGCATAACTCTTTGCTTAACTTCTTTCATTTTGATTGAGAAAGTAGCTGGTTGACCTTGTAATTTAGAATCGTGATATTGTTCAGGGAATGTAACTTGAATATCAAATTCTTCATTGATGTTATGACCAACTAACTGTTCAGCAAAACCAGGAATGAAGTTAGAGTGAGCTAAATCAAGAGCATAACCTTTTGCAGAACCACCTTGAATAGGTTCACCATTACATACACCATCAAAATCAAATACTACTGTATCTGTTTCGCAAGATGGTCTGTCTAAAACTAATTCCATAGATGAATGTTGAGTTAAGAAACCATTTAAAGCTCTATCGAAAGCATCATCGTCTTGAGCAGGAACTTCTACTTTTACATTCAAACCTTTATAAGCACCTAAAGATACTTCAGGTCTTGTTTCAACTTCAAATGTAACTTCAACATCTTTACCTGTTTCAAATTTGTAATTTGTAATAGCAGGTTGAGTAATAACGTCTAATTTATTGTCATAAATAGCTTGACCTAAATATTTTGGAAGTAAGATTTCCAAAGCTTCTTGTTGAATTCTGTCAACGCCAACATGTCTTTCAACAACGGCTCTAGGTGCTTTACCTTTTCTAAAACCATCAACATTGATATATTGAGCGATTTTTGTAGCAGCTGTATTATAAGCACTTGTAGCTTCTGCAGCTGGAATAGTCATACTAATTGTAACTAAATTGTCTTTTCCTTTTGTTAATGTTGTTTCCATCTTTTAATATCCTTCTTATATTTTACATGTATCTTGTTAAATTTTACCGCAAAAAACAATAAAAGCAACTCATACAAATAGATTAGATAGCTAAAAATACCAATTTTTCAGAATAATTTACAAACACTTGCAAGGAAATTATCTTTGTGCTTAGATAAAAGCATAATCAGATGACTCCTCTTCATCCTGATTAAGGTAAAACAACAAGCGGCGGTTGAGTTACCGATTAGTTTAATCAAAAAAAGAAGGAAAAATAAACAATGTTAAAAATCAGATTAAAAAGATTAGGCGCTAAAAAAGCTCCAACATACAGAATTATCGTTATCAATTCAACAACAAAAAGAGAAGGAAGACCAATCCAAGAATTAGGTCACTACAATCCAAAAACTAAAGTTATGAAATTAGACAAAGCAGCTGCTCTTGAATGGATTTCAAAAGGTGCTCAACCTACTGAAACAGTTGCTTACCTAATCAAAAACTGCAACGATGACGGTACTTTGAACTATGTTAAAAAAGAAACAGTTAAACTTTCTAAAAAAGCATTAGCTAAAAAACAGGCTGAAGAAGAAGCTGCAAAAGCAGCAGCTGAAGCGGCAGCAGCAGAAGCAGCAGCGGCAGCTGAAGCACCAGCTGAAGAAACAACTGAAGCATAGTTTCAAATCAGATATAACAAAAATAATCCCGAAAATATTTCGGGATTATTTTTTTAGCAATTTTCTAAATATCATTAATAACGAATCTGAGAATTTTAATCTTGATGAATCATGAACCTTAGCCATCTGAAGCATTTCTACAAATTCATCGGCAGTTAAAACTGTTTCATAGATACTTGATTTACCAACCGAATGAGAAATCAAAAATCCGTCTGTTGATCTTAATGCACTACGAAATTCAGGATCTTTGTTAAATCTTTCTTTATAAATACGTTTTAAGAATTGTTTGTATTCAACAGAATCTCTACTGAAAGGTTTACCATTCCAGTATAATGTTCTGGCTACATAAGTCGGCTTAATATGTCTTGCAACTTCTTTTACTTTACTTTCAGGTAACATTGCCAAGCGACACTGTAAAGCAGGATCTTTAACCTTCAAAGAAAGAATAAATGAATTCACTGAAGCCACTTTGCGACCTTGGAACACAAAATATTTACCGTTATAAGTCTTATCTTTAGCATCTAAAAGAGCAGTAATCAACTCTTTAAACTCTGGAGATGATTTTGCAAATACTTTACCTTTCCAAAAACACATCACATCTCCATTATCTCTACGAATAGATTTTGCCATAGCTTTTGCTTCAAAGCCAGACATTGCACAAAGTTTTCTTTGCATTTCAGGGTCATTAACTTTTAAAGCCTGAAATAAACCTTCTAATGAAGCAATTCGTACTCCATCGAAATAGAAATCTGTTCTTGAAAAATTACTCAAAACATTTGCAGGATATGGTGCTCTTGCTCTTACATCGATTACAGGGATATCACTTTTATTTTTTGCAGCAAAAACCACCTTAGACTTACGATTTGAGACATTAGATCTATTTTCACTTTTAACATTATTAAATTTTACACTGTAATCATTATATAGCATAAATTTCCCTACTTGCCATAAATTATATCATATAACTTGTTCACTAAATAGAAATAATCTTTATCCGGAGCAAAATTCATTAAATATTAATTTGTAGTACAAAGATTCGACCAATCTTCGCAAACAATTCTTGTTTGAGCACCTTTTACAACTTTCAAGATCTCAGGATTATTCAAAATGTCGATATTAACAATATCAAGTTTTAATAATTCTAACAATTCCTTATAAGCATTGTGTTTAGCTGAAAGCGGTACAGTTCTTCTGCTTTCAGAATAAGATAAAAGATTACCTTTCATAGCCCCAGGAATTTTAGTCATTGTAACTGAATAACCAATATTATTAGTAGAAGATTTTAAAAACTGAGGAGCTATTGTAAACCCTCTACGATTTAAAAATGTCAAAATCTGTTCAGAAAGCTTGCTATCTAATAAAAACTCAGCTTTATAATACAAATCATTATCCTTAATCAGGTTTTCATGAACTCTTACCGCAGATGGATTCAGTGTCATATACTGATTAAATGTATCTTGATATTGGGATAACGACATTGTTTCAGATAATCGTTTTAAAAATCTGTCTGACTTCAATGCAGAAGTATCAGGTAACTTTCCAGCATTGAAACTTACATTATTGTTATTATTCAATTTATATTCAGTATATTTAATCATAACTGTTATCCTATTTTCTGTGCCCTAGACAAATTGTCCATTATATATTCTGACACTTTTTCATTTGCTAAGATATCTTGGAACACCCCTTTAATAGCACATTCAGGACCACTGAACAAATGCTTAATCATATCAGAAGCAAATCTACTATTATTATTTGGAGCCATATATTCAAACATTATTGCACTATATGCATTAAATTTTGGATTACCTGTACCAAGAATAGACATCAATAAGCCCTTATCTTTATCAGGTAAAACATCTCTAAAATATGAAGAATTCCTTAACTTATGCTTTAATTCACCTGCATATTTAACTTTCAATTCTTTCGGCAACTTGGCCAAACCTTCATCAAAAGCTGTCAATAAGTATAAATCAACATTTTTCACATTTGGACAACCATTTTTACCCACGATACTTTCAAAAACTTTTCTTGCAGAATCTCCTGAAACAAGACAGTCGTCAAGCATAATTACATTCAGATTTTTCTGAGTTGCCGCAAAATCTTTAAGATTTTTCCAGCCTGTAATAACTTTAGCATCGGGATTTATTGACTTATAAATCTCAGCAATAATGCCATAACTCTTTTTATCATCATGGACATAGATTACCGCACCCTTTCTTAATTTTTCAACAATTTCAGGGTTAAAATCTCTCAAAATTTTCTCAATTCTAGGATAAGAATAGATATCTAAATTATGTTCTAAGTATTCATTCAAGACCTTTTTAATGCGAACAAAATCGTCCGTACCTTTTAACTGAGGTGCTCTTGCTAAAATATAATCATCAATTGCCCCTGATGCATTCAAACGGTTAATTGCATTACGATAAACACCGCTTTTATCAGCAAAACCAAACGCATCATCCCAATTATCAAGAATGGCCTCTGATGTTTTAAACTTTCTTGATGTCGCTAATTTAGTAGAGTTATACCCATCAATAACAGGTGCTAATCTTGCTCTCAAAGATTTTCCAGTGAAATGTAACAAGTCAGAAGACGAACGCTTACCCATCTGCACAATCGCATCTGACACAGGAGCTTTTGCACACTTAACTGTTGTTTCAACAGCCTCTGTGACAACTCTTGCATCTACATGCTTAAGTAGAGATAATATAATTTTTGCGACCATTACTTTCACCTAGAATAGATATCTGTATATATAAAGGTGCAAAAATACAATAATTTTACTAAAAATACGTTTATATTAAGAAATATTACCTGCTAAAAAATTAAGAATTACTGCCATTTTGATATCTTTTTAGACTTATCCCTCATATTGTTAGAAAAAGCCTCTTTTCTTGCTTTTAATAAGCGTTTACGACCTTCCAAATTTCTTGTATAGAATATTTCAACATTACCAATATATTTTTTCCATAAACGTTCAAAAATTAAAACATCCTCTTTCCTTTGTGAAACAATTGCGGGAAGTGAAAAATAATCTTTTTGCTTTATAAAACCAAGGAAAGTATCAGGTTTTAACAATACATATCTTGGATTTTCAATAGGATTCAAAAACTCTTGCAAACACTTAATTAACAAGTTATTTTCTTCAGTTGATAGATTTTTACAAGTAACATAAACACCGTCTTCTGTTTTTGTAACGTTAATCCCAACCATTTTAAGAGAAGTTTTAATATAACCAAGATATTCCAATGTTTCAAGATGGACAATTGCAACTTGTTTCATTACTCCAACAATTGTTCCTGTTTTTAAAAACTTGATAAACAGATTTAACAAAATTATTGCAAGAACAATCAAAGCTAAGAAAAGCAAAAATTCATTCTTAGTGTAATAAATCCAATAAAAAATAGGGATAGAAACACACAATATAGAATTCAAAACCGCCAAATAACTTGTATAGGTTAAGGTTCTCACTGTATGTTTTGGAGTGTCAACCCCGACAGACAATGACATTGCAGCATTTCCATAACCTAAAACCAAAGATTTATCCCACCATTCTTTTACCTGATTACGTTTCTGAGCAAGGGATTTAACACTGTCGTTATGCAGAGTAATCGCATAATCTCCAAATTGTCCTACATTTTTATAAAAAGTTTTCCAAGAAAAAACTCTATCAATACCACTTGTTATCTCATTTGAACCAGTATAAGAAGGAGCTTCGTAACCTTCAAAACGCTTGGTTAATTGCTGTAAATCATAAAAATCAGGAGCTAACAAATTCGCTTGAGTATCAGAAATTGCCTCTTTAAAAAACTGAATATCAAACATATCAGTAGATTTTGGAATTCTGACAGATGCCAAATGCCAAATGTTAGAAATTTTATCAGGATTATTCTTATCGATACGAATAGCACGTCCTCTCATTTGGTTTGAAAGCATATATGAACTTACCGTACTTGATAAAATAAGAGAATTTATACAAGGAGCATCCCAACCCTCACCTAACAAAGCCTGAGTTCCTACAAGAACATGGATATTTCCACCACAGAACAACTCTGTAACTAAAGCTACAATACGATTTTTAACACTTCCTTTAGGAATAATTTTATAAAAATCAGCATCTTCTTGCGATACAGACATCGAAACTCCATCTAATGGAATATTTTTTTGAGTTAATAGCGAATTAAATTCATCGATAATGCTTGACGGTAAAAGAATTAAAGAACCACATAAAACTCCGATATTTAAGCGTTTTTTATACTTATCTTTCAATATTCGCCAAATAGGAACAACACCTAAACTCTTATTTTCGTTATCAGAAGCTTTTATGTAATCTGCCAAGATAACCATTCGCAAATCTTTATTCAACGCATGATATTCCAACTCCACAATTTCAGAAATCGAATCCAATTTACCTAAAGAATTCGCTATTTGTTTTTGAACTTTACTACTTTCATCAAGAACAATTCTTTTATTTTGAACCAATCCTAAGCGTTTTGCATAGTTGTAATATTCATCAATTTTATCTTCCATACCTGGAAAATAATCTTTATTCGTTACAATAAAGCCATTCAAAAAATGTTTCGCCCTTGTTAAATCAAAGCGTGGTAATTCAATTTGCTTTGCACCAAAAAGTTTCAAAAACTGCTTAGGAATTTTATACCCTGCTTTTGACAATAACGATGCTATTGAAACAAACAAATCAGGACTTTTAAAAATAACTTCAACTTCATAATTTGTCGGAGTCAAAAATTCCATTTTGCTTAAATAATCTAATAAAACCTTATCCCCCAGTATCTTTTTCATTAATTCATTTATATTTGAATAACACTTTCTGATAAGACTTTTCTCATCATCTCTAAGATTTGAAAGATAAATATAATCTTGATGCGGGCATAAATCACCATTTTTCACCAGCTCAGGAATAGAAATAGCCTCATCAATCGGACCACAAAGAGCTTCATACCTATCCCATTCAGAATACTCAACATCATATGGCGGGGTCGCAGTTAATGATACAGTTTGTTTTGGCTTTAAATTTTCAACCAAATAATTTAGAGCTTTCCACCATTCTTTTCTCAAATGATGAGCCTCATCAAAACATAATAATGAAATCTTGGCAGACTTTAAAAGTTCTATAATTTGATCAGCTTTTGTTTGGTTAAAACGTTTTGAAGTTGAAATACAATCAGATTCTTCAACCTCAGAATCCAATTCAGTATCCTCTTCTTCAACTTCGACAGAACCACAAAATGCAGCTAGTAATGCTTGATAAGTTGTGATAGTTATAAACTTTGGATCTCTGATATCAAGGGAAACCAAACCAAAATCTTTTTCATCTAAAAAGGAAGAACAAATACGTTCTTTCCATTGATTTTTAATAGTATTTGTCGGGCACAAAACCATTGTCGGACGATTTATTCTTGAAATAACTTCAATACCAAGAGTTGTTTTACCAGCACCTGGAGCAGCTACAATGTGAAGTTTTTCATCCATTAAATGAAAATCCAAACCATCCAATATTCTTTTTTGATAACTTCTCCACTTCCCCTTAAAATTTAAAACCTTAGTCAAAGCACCCTCTAAATATTTAGTTTATAACCGCCACCATAAATAGTTTCAATATATTTTTTGCCATCAGAAATTTTATCAATTTTACTTCTCAAATGACGAATATGAACCCTGATTGTTTCTATATCATCATCTGGAGAATATCCCCATATATCTTTTAACAACTTAGCTGAAGAAACCATATTTCCATGATTTTGGAACAATAAATTAAAGATATCAAATTCAATAGGAGTTAATTTAACCTGCTTATCATTGATTTTTACATTATAAGTTTCAGGCAACAAAGTAATTTCACCTAATGTCAATAAATCACGTGTTGAAGCTGATTTTGGGATTTGATGAGTACGTTTTAATAAAGCTCTTACCCTAACCATCAATTCTTCAACCTCAAAAGGCTTAACAAGATAATCATCAACACCTAAGTTAAACCCTGTAACCTTGTCATTAAGCTGAGATAAAGCCGTAAGCATAATTATTGGAATGTCTTTTGTATCTTCATTCTGACGAATACGTTTTGCAACAGTAAACCCATCAACCTCAGGCATCATGACATCCAAAACAACAAGAGATGGCATCTCTTGTTTTACCAAGGCAAACCCTTTTGTACCGTCAAAAGCCTGAACAACTTTATACCCTGCAAGCTCCAAATTGACCTTGATTAGTTCATTAATTGCTATATCATCATCAATTACTAAAATCTTATTATTCATAGGAAAATCTTAATACAAACGGCACTTAAATTGAAGATGTTTAATAAAACTTAACAAACTTAAAAACCAAAAAGACCCCCTACAAGTGTCTTTTTGACATTTATTAAATTTCACTAAGCAAATATTTACTAAAAAGGTAACAAAAAATAATTTTTTAGTATATTATGTAATAGTGTTCAAAATATACATTTATGACATAAGGAGAAAGATAAATTGACAAACGCACTTTTAGACATGTATCAACAAACTCACTCAGACGAAAATAACGAAATCCACTTAGGTCAACACGTACTTGCTGAGTTTTTTGAATGTGATCCAAATACGTTAAACAGCTTAGAAAAAGTTGAAAAATATATGATGGATGCAGCTTTAGAATGTGGAGCTACTATTGTTCAAAAATGTTTCCATATGTTTAGCCCACACGGTGTTTCAGGTGTTGTAATCATTTCTGAAAGCCACTTGGCTATTCACACTTGGCCAGAACTTGGCTATGCTGCAGTAGATTTATTTACTTGTGGTTCAAAATGCGACCCTAAAGTTGCTTATGAATTCTTGAAAACTAAATTTAACTCTAAAAACGCTAGTTTCTCTGAATTAAAAAGAGGTATTCTTTCACCAGAAACATTGAAAGTTGCTCAAGAACCATTCAAACTAATGTCACAAATTCAAGAGTAATCGACAAACCTTAAATAAAATAAACTATAATAACCAAATAACCTAACAGTTTCCTGTTAGGTTATTTTATTTGTTTAATAGCTTTTGGAATATAATCGATTAAATCAGATGCCATAACAGAATATTCAGTCAAATCTTCTTTAGCTAAATCACCAGCTAAACCGTGCAAATAAACCCCTAAACAGGCAGCATGGTACAAATTCATATTCTGAGCAACCAAACCTGCAATAATACCTGTCAAAACATCACCTGAGCCTGCTTTTGCTAGTGCATTATTACCTGTTGTGTTTTCATATAATGTACCGTCAGGCGTACTTACATACGTCTTGTGAGATTTCAAAACAGTAATTGCATTAAATCCCGCAGATATTGCTTTCGCATACGCAGGTAAATCTGATAAGATTTCGTCAACCTCAATCCCTAAAAGTCTTGCGGCTTCTTTAGGATGAGGAGTTAAAATTACATTTTGAAAATCCCTATCCAAAAACATATCCGAATTATTTGCCAAAATATTCAAACCATCCGCATCAATAATCAATGGTTTTTCAGGATCTAAATTTTCAATAACCGACTTAAAAATACAAACCGCATCATCTGATTGAGAAAGCCCACAACCTATTTCAACCACATCAGCCTGCGAAATATACTCATTTCTTTTATAAAGAGGGGCAAAAACTACATTCTGCGTTTGAGCAGCAACAGCATCAATCACACGACCTGTTGAGCATAAAAAACAATACCCGCAACCCACCTTTAAAGCCGCAACACTAGACAAATAAGCCGCACCAGGCATATAATCAGAACCCGCAAAATTCAACACTCTACCATAAGTAGATTTGTTTGATTCTTCATATCTACGTGGAAGTTTATAGTCCATTTTGTCTTATTGCCTCATAAGCTACAATCGCAACAGAGTTTGAAAGATTTAAACTTCTTTGACCTTCCATCATCGGTATTGTTCTAGCATGAGAATCTTTCACATACTTATCAGGCAACCCTCTAGTTTCAGGTCCAAATACAATAAAATCTTCGTCTTTAAACTCAATATCTGTATATAATTTATCAGTCTTTGTTGTTAGATAATAGAAAGTTCCATTTGGAAATTGTTCATACAAATCTTCCATTGTATCAACTTTATGCAAATCAACACTTTCCCAATAATCAAGCCCTGCACGTTTTGTGTACTTACTTGATAATGAAAATCCTAACTTTCCAACAAGATATAAACTAGCCCCACAACAAGCACAAAGACGGGCTATATTGCCCGTATTTTGTGGTATTTCTGGTTCATATAAAACAATATTTAATTTACTTGGCATCATTAAATAACTTTCCGCTTTCAGCTACAACAGGGATTGCTCTAACAACACAAAACGCAATTGCAAACCACGCGCAAATAATACCAATTAAATGAATTAAATCAGCAACTTTAGCATCTAACTCTGGAGTTGCAGCAACAATCAAAAATACAAAAGCAACAACTTTTGCCACTGCATAACTAATTCTCATAAATTTTGAAGAGCAAATAAATTTGCCCCAAGCTGTTGATTGCATTGATTTTTCACCAAATGCAGTCATACCTTTTGATAACGCAACGCTTCTGATACTATCAGTTGTAAATGCTCTTGCAACACAAATAATTGGGAATAAAACATTTATTGCAGGTGATGGTGATAAATAACCAAGAACGGCAAATACAACCCAATATGATACTTCAACGATTCTATCACCCATAATATCCAACACAGAGCCCCATTCTGAAGACTGATTAAATTTTCTTGCAACATAACCATCAACACCATCCATAATAAATGCGATGATAGTTAAAACAGTTGCCCAAATATAAGCACAAGTTGTGTGTTTGAATAACAAACCAATAGCAACAAATGCCACAAAAACTCTACTAATAGATACTATATTAGCTGCATTATCTTTAATATTCATAACTCTTTATCCTCTTTTCTATTTCTTTGATCTTGATAGAGCAAAATCAACTGCATCTAAGTTTTTAACTCTATCCCCAAGCATCATTTTTTCAGCTTCTTCTAAAATACTTACAACAACAAAACCGTTTTCACCGTCTGAACGTGCTTTTTTACCTGTTTCACAACAGCTAATGAAGTGCTGACATTCAAGTTTTAACGGTTCAATTTCCAAGTAATCTAATTGAACATTTTCAATTGTTCCTGGTTTGAAGTTATCGTAAATTGTAATTTTATCTTCTACAACGGTATCATCTAAAATAGCTGTAGCTTTTGTTCCACGAACTAATAGCTGTACGTGCTTTTTAGGAGTAATCCAGCTATCAGTAATCTGAGCAATAGCACCGCCTTCCATTTCGATACCGATGTGAGTAATATCCATAATATCGTTTCTATCTGAAGAACAACCAATAGCAGAAATTACTCGTTTAGGATTTTTACCTAAAACATAGCTAATCATAGAAACATCGTGTGGAGCTAAATCCCACATAACACTTCTGTCATTTTTAAAATAATTGATATTTAATCTATCACTTTGAGCGTAAACAATATCACCCAAAACGCCTTCTTCAACTAACATTTTCAATCTATTTACAGCCGGATGATACAATAATAAGTGTCCCACCATTAACACTAAACCTTTGCTATCAGCCAAATCAGCCAAATCTCTAGCCTCTTGAGCAACGGTAGAAATAGGTTTTTCAACATATACGTGTTTACCTGCTTCTAACATAGCTTTTACAAATCTATAGTGAGTATGGCTTGGTGTAACAACACAAACCGCTGTAATCTCATCACTATTTAAAATATCATTAAAATCTCTGGTTGTTTTTACATCAGGATACTGTTCTCTAACTTTAGCAAGGTTTTCTTCATCTAAATCGCAAACCATACCTAAAGCGTTTAAATTGTAAAAATTACGAACAATATTGCGACCCCATAGACCACAACCTAAAACTGCTACTTTTTGTTCTGCCATAATTCCCTAACTTTCTTATAATAAACTATTCTAAACTTAATTATAGACTTGAAAAGATAATTTGCAAATAATTTACAAATCTATCTTCCGCGTCTTTCTTGTTCTCTTTGATTTCTTGCAGCTTCAAGACGCATTTCATACATTTGCTCATATCTTTCCATAAACAAGTCATAATCTTCTTCAGGGAAAACTGAAGCCAATTTATCTAATAATGGTCTTGGAATTTCTGAGAATTTAACCATTCTATCTAATTGTTCATTTGTCAATGGATATAATGGTTTGTAGTTTTTATAGAAGATGTGATTACATTCAGCTTCTACTTGAGTAACGTGTTTTGTAGCTTGTTCACCCAATTTGCAAGTAACGACATTACCTTCAAATAAAACGCCTCTATATCCCATCAATAACAATCTTATAACTAAATCATAATCGGCAAGAAGTTTAAATTTTTCATCAAAACAGCCAACTTCAGTCAATACAGATTTTTTGAAAAACATAGCCTGTCTAGGACAAGGAGCAACCTGAAATGCATTCAACATCGCAGGCACAAACTGAAAAGCATACCCCTCAGGATGACAAGAATAACATGGGAAGAAACAAAAATCCGCATCTTCTTCTTCCATAACGTTCACAATATCAGCAATTGCAGTAATATCATGATAAAAATCATCACAACTTAAGAATGATACATATTTCCCTTTTGCACGCAAAATACCTTTATTCATCGCATCAAACTTACCTCTGTCAGGCTCTGAGAAAAATGAAAGAAATCCTGCGTTTTTGTATTCTTTAAGCAAAACTTCCGTACCATCTTTTGACGCATTATCCATAATAAGGTGTTCAATATATGGATAAGTTTGTCTATCAAGCAAATTCACAAGTAGTGTAAAATCATCCGCTTGTTCATTTTCTACAATATTTGATGTCGGTGTAATGACTGTAACTTCTGGTTCGTACATAATTTATAATCCTTTTATTAGTTATTCAAGTAAACGTTACGAAGAATTTGTTCTTCAATATTCTTTTTGTCTGCAGATGTAGTTTTTGCATCTGTAATCATAATATCAAAAGCATAAACTTTACCTCTACGGGAAGTAATATACCCTGCAATAGCACTACTATCAGATAAAGTTCCTGTTTTTGCTCTCAAATTATCTTTAAAATATAACATTCTGTTTTTCAATGTTCCCTCACTTGGAGTTGGGAAATAATTTTTAAAAGTTTCAAAATCATCTTCTGAAGCTTTATAAACTAAGAAATCAGTCATGAAATCTGAAGTCATTAGGTTATTTTTTGAAACACCACTTCCATCAACGATTTTGATATCGTCAGATTTTATTTTCAAATTCGATAGATAAACTTGTGTCATAGCAAGCGAATTATCAATAGAACCTTGTTTTCCTGACCAAACTGCACCTGCATGCTTAAATAAAGATTCAGCAGCTAAATTATCACTTGTTTTTAGAATTTTATTCAAAATTGGAGATAAATCTCTTGAAACTTCATCGATTAAATAAATTTCATCTTTTGGCAAATCAGCTTTTACAAAGTTACCAAAATATTGGAATTTGGCATCCTGAATAGCATCTTTCAATCTTAAAACAAAGTTGATTGATGGATTTAACACAGGAATATTTTTTGAATAAACTTTTGACACATTACCTGAAAGCATTAACATATTACGTTGAGCTTCAAGACTGAACACTGGGGATTCTGAAGTAAAGCGTTCAAAAGTAATATTATTTTGAGTTTTAAAATCTGTATTTACAGTATTAATAAACGAATATGGGTAGAACGGCTTGGTTGTAACATTAGCAACAGCACCACTTTGTGTAGGTTTTACAACAATAGACAACACATTACCATTAATATTAAAGGCACTAATTTTTGGCATCAAAGGATTTAAAGCATCATCCCATTGCCAACCTTCGCCCCATTCAACTTTATCAAAAATTGAATCATCAATGTAGAAAGTTTTTGGCTCAATATTTTTAGAAGCCGCAGTTGCCATCAAATTTTCCAAATCTTTAGTTGTCAATAACGGGTCACCTGATAATTTCAAGTAAACATCATTATTTGTACTTTTATAGAACTGAGTTTTAAGTGCATAATCTTTTCCTAAAGCATCAACTGCAACTGACGATGTTAAAATTTTTAGAGTTGAAGCTGGAACTCTTGGAACTCTTTCATTCAACTCATAAAGAGTATTTCCTGTTTTTACTTCTTTGATAGAAACAGAAACTGCACTTTTATTTATCCCTAAATTATTTAGAGTTTTATTTATAGATTCTGCGTTTACAGATGTTATAGAAAAAGCGAAAGCTAATAACAAACCTAATATTTTTCGCATAATATTTTTACCTCATAATTACTTTTTATATCATCAAGGATTGGTGCTTTACCCCTAAAATTATACATATCCTCTAAATATATTTTAGTACAAACAATACCTTCACCACTCATTATTGAAACTAATTCGTTACCATTATAATCTATAATACGAGATTCACCAAGGTTATGTTCACCATTTTCAATTTCACCTGACTGCGTTAATGCAACCATAAAACACTGATTTTCAATAGCTCTTGACTTGGTCATGGTTTCCCATTGCAAAGATTTCTTAGAACCCCAAGCAGCACAATTGACCAAAACATCTGCCCCCGCTTTTGCATAAGCTCTGTAAACCTCAGGGAAACGAATATCATAACAAATACTTAAACCAAAACTAACCCCATCTAAATTAACCATCACAAGATTATTCCCAGGAGTAATATAACTTCCCTCATCACAACCATAATAAGAATACAAATGATTTTTATTATAAGAAGTAATAAATTTTCCGTTTCTATCAAATACAGGACAAGTATTATATAACTTATCACCGTCTTTAACAATAAAACTTCCGCCGATAATATTGATGTTATATTTTTTTGCTAAATTCGATAAAAATTTAAAAACAGAACCACTTGTTAAATCTTGAGCAGATTGAACAAACTTAGAACAAGCCCAGCCAACTGTCCAAACCTCAGGCAAAATAAGAACATCAGTCCCCATAGGTAAACTTTCATTTACCAATCTTTCTACTTTTGAAATATTTGCCTCAACATCCCCTAAAACAGAACCCATTTGAAGAATTGAGAGATTTAACGATTTTGCTTTTTCCATAACTTAAGTTTCTTAGCCTCTTTAAATTTTTCAGGAGCGATTGCTCTCAAATCTTCTAACGCTTTAGCTAATTCTGCTTTAACCTCATCGTCAGTTTTGCCTTCAGTATAAATTGGTTCACCATAAAGATTTAATAACCAACATGGACCAACAGGAACAGTCATTTTGTCCCAAGATGGAACAGTGATAAAATTCCACATTGGAGAATACCAATGAACAGGTATAATTGGGACATTAGCCTCTTTTGCAACCATTACAACCCCAGATTTTACCTTATGCAACGGCCCTCTTGGACCATCAACCATAATTGCAACAGCTTGTCCCTCTTTCAATTGAGATATCATTTTTAAAGTCCCTGAAACCGCCCCTTTACGATTCGAAGAGCCTCTACAAACCTGAAACCCAAACTTTTCCATTACATAAGAAATAACTTGCCCGTCTTTTGAGTTACTAATAAGAATATTTACATTTTTCTTATCAGCCAAACCATAACAGGCACATTGATTTTCATGCCACATTGCATAAACACAAGGTCTTATATTTTCAGGATGATTATACTCCGCAACGTGTGTAACCAACTCCTGTAAGTGCATAACCTTGTAAGAAAAATCTTTTACTTTTTCAATATTGTCTTTGTCTAAATTAAATAATCTAACCATAATAATAGATTTTACCATAGATATATATACAAAAGCCAGATTATTAAAATTGTAAAATTCTAAAAATTTCAAAAAATAACCTTGACTTTAAAAATTTTTTAGAATAGAATTAGAAATGTAGCCGAAAGGTTGCTAAACCATAGCAACGGGATGTGGCGCAGCTTGGTAGCGCACCTCGCTTGGGACGAGGGGGCCGCACGTTCAAATCGTGTCATCCCGACCATTTAAAAAAAGCCGACGATAGTCGGTTTTTTTGTTTTATAATAGTTTTAGGGAGAGAAAGAATATGTTAGATAATATTTTATTACCACTTATAAATTGGATTGAGAGTGTAGTTACAGCTATGGGACCTGCTGGAGTTGCATTACTTATGGCAATTGAGTCATGCAATATCCCACTTCCATCAGAAGCTATCCTACCTTTTGCGGGTTATCTTGTATCAAAAGGTGAAATGGGATTCCATACAGCTTCATTTGCGGGTGCAATAGGTTGTGTTTTAGGTTCTTTACCGTCTTATTATATCGGTTATTTTGGAGGAAGAACCTTTGTTGAAAAATACGGAAAATATTTCCTTGTATCTAAAAAAGACCTTGAAGATGCTGACAAATGGGTTGATAAATACGGAGATTGGGCATTTTTCATCTGCAGAATGTTACCGGTTGTAAGAACATTCATCTCACTTCCTGCGGGTATCTTAAAAGCAAGAAAAAGAACGTTCTTTACTTTTACATTCTTAGGTTCACTAATCTGGAGTTACTTGCTTGTTTATGTTGGGGTAAAACTTGGTCAAAACCTAGATAAAATGAAAGACATTTGGCACAAATTCGATGTTGTAATTGTGTTGGCATGTATTATTTTATTTGTGTGGTATATCTGGAAACACTTTAAACACTTAAAAGAAGACTAATTTAAAAATTTTGAATGAAGATCAGTACCACCTGTTTTTAATAGGTGGTATTTTTCTGCAATTTTTTCAACAGAATCAGGGGATGAAAATTTAATATACTTTCTCCATCTTGGATATGGGTAATACACTTCAATTCCATCTAACCCAACATCAACCAAATCAGATACAAATTTATCTAAACTCAACGCCCAACAACAACATGGATGAGCTAAAACCACAATTCCACCAGCTTCGTGTATTGCCTCAATTAACTCTTTAACCTTACGTTTTGAACAAAATCTTAAAACATCCGATTCTGTTTCAGGTTTAGACTTAGCTAAAAATGGCTTTAAAGCTGGATGATTTACATCAATTCCGTAAGCTAACAAATGCAAGAAAATATACTTATACCAAACATCAAATTCAACACCTGTCAAAACCCCGCAATCAGGATTGTCAACATGTCCTTGAACTGTATTGTGATCTGTAATTGCAATAAGTTTACAACCCTTTTCTTTAGCTTGTTCAACAACATCTAAAAAATCAGCTTCCCCATCAGAATAAGTTGTATGAATATGTAAATTCACACTTCCTGATAAAAAATCTTCCTTTGTAAACTGTTTAATTAAGTCTTTGTAATCATGCATTGTTTTTCTAAACCTATTTGTAATAAAATTATAATACAATGAAGGAGGATATATGTCCAAATATAAAATTAAGAATAGCATATGGTTGGTTCTAGCAGAAGGGATAAGAATTTATTTTACAAACATAGACAAATTCCTAACCTATATGCTTTTCCCTGTATTTGGACAACTAATTGGTATCCTTTTATCCTTTGGTCTTTCATTAGGTTTTGCAAACCAAATTGTAGCAAGAGTTGAGAACCCATGGGTAGCATTTCTTTTAGTTTTACTACTTGCAATCCCAGGGCTATTGGTTTTTGTTAAAGCATTTTGGGATTATATGGTAGCTTATGTAGCCCTTAACTCTATGACAGAAGGTGCTATTTCAACAGGAAAAGTTTATGATTTTCAATCTCATAACGAAGTAGCTACAAGAAGAACTTGGGCATTTGTATTATTGTTACTTGCAGTGGGTGTTTTAAGTTCAATTGGTTCTAGCATATTTTTCATCATCCCTGCATCTGTTCTTTGGATTTATTTTATTATAGTGTTCCAAGTTTTCACATTTGAACCTGATTTAAAAATTCATGAATACTTTAAACGAAGCTTTTTATTAGTTAGAGGACACTGGTTTAGAACCTGCGTATTGATGCTAGTGTTGGCGTTCTTTTCAATATTTATAATCACACAAGGAATAAGCGTAGTTTTTGATTACCTTAACCTTACTAACAAAATCTGTATGCTATTTGATCCAATATCTTCAACACTTCCAATAGCATTTATTAACGAAATACTAACACTTTTTAAACTACCAATAATCACAACTGAAATGATTTCTGAAAAACTATACTTCAGCATTTTATATGCAATAATAATGGGGCTAACTTTACCAATCAGAAGCATTTGTTGGACATTATGGTATATGAACTTATCAGAATTAGAACTTAAAAAACAAAATTCTAATAAAAAATCTAAAAAGCAAAAGCAAGAAATTGAGGAAGAATAATCAATGTTTATCTGCAAAAATTGCAAATCAAAAGATAAATTTGAACTAATGTTTTCACCTGATTACACAGGTGATAGAAATTTTTCGCAAAGGTATAACGACAAAAACGAAATCGAAATAACAGTCGATGGTTATGTTTTTGTACCAGATTTGCAATTTATGAACGAACATGCAGTATGTCGATATTGCGGACAGATATATATTTGGGACTATGAGAATTAAAAATAAATAAAAGGAGTTAGATATGAGAATAGAAAATAGGGCGAACAACGAAACAAGAGAAATCAAATTCACCAAAAATTATACGAAACATGCACTAGGATCAGTGTTAGTTGAGTTTGGCGATACAAAAGTTATCACAACAGCTTCAGTTGAAATAGGCAAACCTAAATGGATGGCAAAAGATGACCCACGTGGATGGTTAACTGCAGAATATTCACTATTACCATCATCAACTTCAACAAGATGCCAAAGAGAGAGGACAAAAATCTCAGGCAGAACTCAAGAAATCCAAAGACTTATCGGAAGAAGTTTGAGAGCTTGTGTTGATTTAGAAAAAATGCCTGATGTAACAATCACAATTGATGCGGATGTAATTCAAGCTGATGGTGGCACAAGAACTGCAAGTATTTGTGGCGGTTATGTAGCTTTAGCTGATGCAGTAGAAAAACTTATCGCTGACGGAACATTAAAAGAAAATCCAATCATTGAACCTGTTGCGGCAATTTCCGCAGGCATCATTGACGGGGAAGTAAGACTAGACCTAAATTATGAAGAAGATTCTCACGCTCAAGTTGACTCAAACGTAGTTTTAACAAAAAGCGGTAAAATTATCGAATTTCAAACAACAGCAGAGGGTGAACCATACGAATTTAATCAAATGATTGAAATCTTTAACGTTGCACAAAAAGGTATTAACGAAATCATTGCAAAATATTAGAGTTTGGAATAAGCTATGATTATGAAAAAATCGTTTTTGTGTTTATTAGTGTTATTTAGTTTTTGTATTTGCACAGTTTCTTATGCTAAAAATGAGGAACCGATTCAATCAACTCAAGGGCTAGAAATCGAACAAAATCTTGATAAGACAAAAGAACCTCAAGATGTAAAAATTGAACAAAAACAAAAGAAAAATCGTTCTAAAATATATCTAAAGAAAAAGAAACAAATTGCAAAACAAGAACGTAAAAAAAGAAAACAACAAAAAGAGTTAGAGTATTTAGAAAAAAGGTTAGAAAGTAAAAAACTAAAATTAGAGTCTTTAACATCTGACCAAGTGAAAGGAGAAAAGGAATGAAAAAATTATTAGTTTCACTAATGGCATTATCAGTATTAGCTATCGGTACAGCAGCTCAAGCTGGTCCATTATCTGATGCATTAAATAAAGCTTCTGCAACTGTAACAAAACATGAAACCGCAGCAGCTAAAGCTCAAAAGGACGCTGAAGCAAGACAAAAAGCTAGAGAAGCTGAAATAGCTAAACAGAAAAAAGAATGGGCAAAAAAACAAGAACAAGCTCAAAAAGACGCTGAAGCTAGAAAAAAAGAATGGGCTAAAAAACAAGAACAAGCTAAAAAAGATGCCGAAGCTAGAAAAAAAGAGTGGGCTAAAAAACAAGAACAAGCACAAAAAGATGCTGAAGCTAGAAAAAAAGAGTGGACTAACAAACAAAACCAAGCTAAAAAAGACGCTGAAGCTAGAAAAAAAGCTAGACAAGCAGAAGTTCAAAAAAGAAAAGATGCTTGGAATACATTATTAGGTAAATAATAATTACAAAAACAAACAACAGAAGCGGGATTTTACAAATGTAAAATTCCGCTTTATTTATTGCCTAGATAAAATGTCTATGATAATATTAAAAAGTCAGACAAGGGATACATTTATTCATGCTAGTTGAAAACGAAATCAAAACAATGAAAGGTTCAAAAATTTTATTCGAAACACTTAAAAATTTAGGTGTTGATACTATTTTTGGCTATCCTGGCGGAATTGTTTTAGATGTTTATAACGAACTATTTAACCAATCTGACATTAAACATATCCTTGTAAGACATGAACAATCAGCTGTACATGCAGCAGAAGGTTATGCAAGAGAAACTGGCAAATGCGGAGTAGTTCTTGTTACTTCAGGACCTGGAGCTACAAACACTGTATCGGGAATTGTAAACGCTTATCTTGACGGATACCCACTGATTGTTTTAACTGGACAAGTATTCAAAAACCTACTTGGCAAAAATGCATTCCAAGAAGCTGACATTTGCGATATTACAAAATCTTGCACAAAAAAAGTTTTCCAAATTACATCAGCATCAGAAATTCAATCAACATTAAAAGAAGCAATTACAATTGCAACAAGCGGCAAAAAAGGACCTGTTGTTGTTGATATTGTTAAAGATGTGTTTGCAGAAACTTCAAACTTTGCATCATTTAAAATGGATGAAAAACCGATAGAAAAATTCTCAAGACCAACAACATCTGTTGACAAAATTTATAACAGAATTAAATCTTCGCAAAAACCCGTAATAGTTGCAGGCGGAGGCGTAATTCACTCTAAAGCAGAAAACGAATTATTCAGCTTTGCGACAAAATACAATATACCTGTTGTTAGTACAATGATGGGATTAGGTTCATTCCCTCAAGACAATAACAATTACTTTGGAATGATTGGAATTTTCGGGGATAAAGCGGCAAATGAAATCATTAAACAATCAGATTTAATTATCTCACTTGGAGCAAGATTTAACGATAGAATTACCTGTATGTTTAAAGACATTGATTTATCACACAAATTTATTCAAGTTGATATCAACGAAAAAGAAATTTCTCAATTTATACCGGCTTCAGACTCATATATTGGGGATATAAAAGACTTTTTATCTGCAATAAATGAATTTGAACACAATAATTACTCAAATTGGAACGAAGAAGCACAAGACTTCAAATCTCTAAACATTAAAAGAGAAAGACAAACAAACCTTCTTCACTCATTTGAAGTTATCAGAAAAATTGAAGAATACACAAAAAACAAAGATGTAACGTTTACATCAGAAGTTGGACAACACCAACTATGGGCTGTTCAGAACTTGAATTTCAACAAAAATCGTAGAATTTTTGTTTCAGGCGGTTCAGGAACAATGGGGTTTGGCTTCCCTGCAGCAATCGGTGCAGCAATTGCAAGCCCTAACAAAACTATCGTTTGTATAACAGGCGATGGCTCTTTCCAAATGGGATTGCACGAACTTGCAACCTGTATGGATAACAACTTAAATATCAAAATAATGATATTAAACAACGGATACTTGGGAATGGTTCGCCAATTACAAGAAAAACTTTGTGACGGAAAATATTCCCAAACAAAAATATCCAACCCCGACTTTTTGACCCTTGCAAAAAGCTACGGAGCTAATGCGTTTAGAGTAACTACACTAGATGAAATAGATACAACCCTAGATGCAGTATTTTCAACTCAAGGCACATGTATTGTTGACTTTGCAGTTGAGCCGATGGAAACACTATAACCCTTCCATCTTGACGTATAGACTAGATAAATTACCCTTAATAGGAATTAAGAGACTTGAACAATAATATGAACGAAACAATAATCAAAGAGATTAAATCAATTTATTCAGCAAAACTAAAATCAAATAATCCGGCACATATCACACCAGAAATTAAGGCTATAAAACCTGAACAAAAAGAAAACAAAACTTTCTTTAACGGTGTAATTGATAAATTAAACATTATCATTGATAAAAATGATAATAATTAGTGGCAACCACCACAGCCACCACAACTACCATTGCAAGAAGAATTATACAAATCCCCAAAGTCAAAAACTTTGTCAGATAAAACTGACTCAATAACAATCGGATAAATTTTCTGAGCAATCTTAGAAAGTTCATCTGTTAATTCACCAATTGAAGTATCAACACCAATTAAAACAGGATATTGAGCCAAAATTTTGGTTGTTGATTTATTATAAACTGTTACCCCACTAATCTTTACTCCAGCCAAATATGACGCTAGTATTGGATTTTCTTCATCTTTAAATGCAGGTAACAACGTTGGATAAATTGTTAAAATATTTGGATGTTTAATTTCATCAGAATTTACATAACCAGTTAGAACAACTAGATCAAATTCAGACATATCAAAATCAGCTGAAACGACTTTTACATCAACCTCTTTTGATACAAAAAATTTTTCAATAGCAAAAATAATATCTTTATTATTTGAATCTACAATTCCTAAACTTTTAACCATAATTAGATTTTAACATAAAAAAGCCCCTCAAATGAGGAGCTTTTTATTATTACACCACTAATCAATCGAGGACTAGTGACATAATGCTAATAAGATACCTGCCGCAACAGCTGAACCGATAACACCTGCTACGTTAGGACCCATAGCGTGCATCAACAAGTAGTTTTGAGGGTTATACTCCAAACCAACTTTATTAGAAACACGAGCTGCCATTGGAACTGCTGATACACCAGCTGAACCAATTAATGGGTTAATAGGTCTGTGTTCTTTACCTGTCATTTTTGCAACGATACCTGTGCATAAGTTCATCAATTTAGCCATCAACACGCCTGCAGCTGTTGCAAATGAAAAGGCCAAAATACCAAGAACAAGAATCCATAGAGTTTGGAATGTCAAGAATTGTTCTGCTGATAATTTTGAACCAACTGACAAACCTAAGAAAATTGTAACAATGTTGATTAAAGCATTTTGCATAGTATCAGAAAGTCTATCAACAACACCACATTCTTTACATAGGTTACCAAATGTCAAGGCACCAACTAATGGACAAGCATCAGGTAAGAAAATTACACATAAGAACAATACAACAAGAGGGAAAACAATTTTTTCTCTTTTTGATACCATTCTTAACTGATCCATTTGGATTTTACGTTCAGCATCTGTTGTAAGTAATTTCATAATAGGTGGCTGGATAACAGGAACCAAAGCCATATATGAATAAGCAGCAACTGCAATTGCACCTAATAAATGAGGAGCAAGTTTTGAAGTTACGAAAATTGAAGTAGGACCATCAGCACCACCAATGATACCGATAGAACCAGCTTCAGGAAGTGTGAACCCAAAACAGCAAAGAGCTAACAATAAAGCTCCGAAGATACCAAATTGAGCCGCACCACCTAAAAGTGCAGTTTTAGGGTTTGCAATCAAAGGACCAAAGTCTGTCATTGCACCAACACCCATAAAAATAATTAGAGGGAACAAACCTTTATGAATACCAGCTTCATAAATAATTCCCAAGAACCCTGTTGGTTCAGCAATACCTGCTAGAGGAATATTTGATAATAATCCACCAAAAGCAATTGGAACTAACAACAATGGTTCATATTGTTTTTTAATACCTAGCCATAGCAAGCAACAGCAAATAACAAGCATAATCGGATGACCGAATTGATGTAAAAACTGTTCAAAACCATTTGTAATAGAAGCATCAGCAGGAGATATCATATTCATGATACCTGTTGAGTTCCATAAGGCTAATAAACCTTCTTTTAAATCCATTTTCGACCTCCTACTAACCTACAGTTACCAATACTTGACCTGCTTGAACCTTGTTACCAACTTCGATTTCAACAGAGTTTACTGTACCAGAAACAGGAGATTTAATTTCTGTTTCCATTTTCATAGCTTCTACAACTGCGATTACATCACCTTCAGCAATAGTATCACCTTCAGAAACTAAAACTTTTAATACGTTACCTGGTAAAGCAGCTTTAATTGGAGTGCCTTCGCCAGAAGCTGCAGCTTTAGCTTCAATACCTTCTTTAATTGAGAAGTCAAATAATTTACCGTTAACTGTAGCTTTTTCACCTTCAAATGCAACTGCGTATTTTTTACCGTTAACTGTAACTGTGTATGCATTAGAACCTTCAGAAGAACCGCCTGCAGCTGGAGCTTCAGCTTGTTTTTCGTTTTTACGAACACCAACAGTTGCTTTACCTTGTAAGAACAAGATACCTTTTTCTTTACAAGCACCAGCAATGAAGATGTTTTCATCGTTAACTTCCAAACCTGCATCTTGAAGCATTTTTGTAGCTGCTGCAATACCTTTAGTTTCATCTTTATCGTTTAAGTCAACAACAGTTTCAGTTGTAGGTTGCAAACCAAGTTGTTCTGAAGCAATTTTAACGATTTCAGCATCTGGTTCACAAGGTGTTTTACCAAAGTAACCAAGAACCATTTTACCGTAACCTTCAGCGATTTTGTTCCATTTACCAAACATTACGTTATTGAATGCTTGTTGGAAATAGAATTGAGAAACTGGAGTTACAGATGTACCGAAACCACCTTTTTCTACAACTTCTTTCATAGCTGCAACAACTTCAGGATATTTATCCATCAAGTTGTTATCACGAAGCATTTGAGTGTTAGCAGTTAATGCACCACCAGGAAGTGGAGATTGGATAATCATTGGGTTAACTGCTAAAGCTTCAGGAGGTAAGAAATAATCTTTCATACATTCTTTGAAGATTTCTTCAGTTTCTAAGATTTTTTCAATATCGATACCTAAATCGTATTCTGTACCTTTCAATGCGTGCCACATAGAAACGATATCAGGTTGAGCAGTACCACCTGAAACTGGTTTCATAGATAAGTCGATACCATCAGCACCACCTTCTAAAGCTGCCATATAAGCTGCTAAAGCAGTACCAGCAGTTTCGTGAGAGTGGAATCTAATATGAGCATCTGAACCCAAGATTTCACGAGCCATTTTAATTGTTTCGAATACTTTTCTAGGATTAGAAGTACCTGAAGCATCTTTGAATGCTAATGAATCAAATGGTAATCCTGAATCTAAGATGTTTCTAAGAACTTTTTCATAGAAAGCTACATCATGAGCACCTTCACAACCAATAGGTAATTCCATCATTGTGATAGTAACTTCGTGATTTAAGCCGTTATCTTTAATACATTGACCTGAGTAGATCAAGTTATTAACATCGTTTAATGCGTCAAAGTTTCTAACAGTTGTTACGCCGTGTTTTTTGAACATTTTAGCGTGTAAGTTAATCATATCTCTAGGTTGAGAATCAAGACCTACAACGTTAACACCACGAGCCAAAGACTGTAAGTTAACATCAGGACCAACAGCAGCTCTGATTTTATCCATAGTTTCAAAAGCATTTTCGTTACAGTAGAAAATTGGTGATTGGAATCTAGCACCACCTGCAACTTCAAAGTGTCTGATACCAGCATCAACAGCTGATTTCAATGCAGGTAAGAAATCTTCTACAAAAACTCTTGCCCCATAAACTGACTGGAAACCATCTCTGAAAGATGTGTCCATAACTTTAATAAGTTTCTTTCCCATAATTTGTCCTTTCATTTATAAATACAAAAATAATTCAAATTTAAAGGTAAACTACCCTCTTTTTTTAGCAATTGAAGCTGCAATAGCAAGTGCAATAGCTTCATCAATACCAGCTGCCGCTTTTTTAGCAACTGTTTTAACTTCTTCAACAGCTTCTGGGAATACTTTGTTTAAAAATCCAACAACTTTTGACATTACAAACATTGCAAAAATCATAACAGTCAAAAAGCATAGGACAAAACCCATTCCCATACCTAGTAAGGTTAAACCATTACTTAATGTTTCATTCATAAAATATCTCCTATTGTAAGTACTAATTCTTTATCATCTTTTAATAAAACGAGCTCACCTCTGTCATTAATTGACTTAGCAAGCCCAGTTTCAACATTATTAAAAATTTGAACGTTTAATTCCTTGTTTAAAAAACAATTTCTATTAATATAATCATGTTTAATAAATTCGAAACCATTTTCTAAAAAGGCATCATAATTTTTGAAAAATTCTTCCGTTAACTCATTCATAAACACATCTAAATCAACATTCTTACCAATTTCTAAATTTAGAGATGTTGCAACTTTATCAGGAATTGAAGAAATATCATCATTGTTTGAATTCAAATTAACCCCGATACCAACGACAATACCTTTTAAGATATTCCCCGACATAACAGTTTCTGAAAGAATTCCTGCAATTTTTTTACCTTCAATTAACACATCATTTGGCCACTTAATTTCAGGTTTTAAACCATACGATTCTAAAGCCTTACACAAAGCAACTGATAAATACTGTGTAATATTAGGATAAATTTCATTGAAACTATCAGAAGGCTTTAAGACAAAAGACATGAACAAGTTACCTTCCCCTAAATCAACCCAAGAACGATTTAAACGACCACGTCCTGAAGTCTGTGATAGGGCATGTATGATTGTTTTATCTGCAAAGCTTTCAATATTCAACTTCGCATAATTATTCGTAGAATCAACCTTTTCAAGTTTTATAACTTTCATGTTCTCCCCTAACGGATAATTTCCATATAGAACAATTATACTACAAACAAACTTATAAAATGCAAAAATTTCACAAAATTTTTTTATTTGCGAAAAAACTTTTTCAATGTTAGAATAAAATAACAGAAGAGGGAGAAATATGGAACATTGGGTTTATACAACCACAATTTTAGGGCATGGGGTGTCTTTTAATTTAGATACACTTATTACCATGTGGATTACAATGTTACTATTAATAATACTGGCATTTATTTCAACAAGAAAACTTGAAATGATCCCAACCAAACTTCAACTTGTTGGCGAAAGTGTTATTAAATATTTCAACGATATTGCAAAAGCTAGCATGGGGAATGATAATGCTCAAAAGCACATTGCAATTTTATTAACCCTATTCTTATTTATTTTAACTGCAAACTTGGTCGGACAACTCCCTTGGAAGTTAATCCACTTACACACAGGAGAACTTGCTTCACCTAATAACGATATAAATATGACAGCTGCAATGGCAATTGTCGTTTCTATTTATTATATATTCTTCGGAATCCAAAAACACGGTTTCAAATTTTTCTTCAAAGGTTGGGGAATTAACGATATCGTAATTACTCTAGTTGATACTTTGGAATTATTTGTAAGACCATTTTCTTTGGCTCTTCGACTTTTTGCAAACATTTTTGCAGGAGAAGTTTTGGTAGCAACAGTAGTAAGCCTTACAGGTTTATTGTTTCCGCTACCATTTATGATGTTTGAATTATTTGTTGCACTAATCCAAGCGTTAGTATTTACGCTACTTTCAACAACATATATTTCAATGGCAATCGCAGATGAACATTAATTTATAACTTTAAATAAAAGGAGAAAATTATGACAGTTGAACAAACATTAGATTTAGGAAGACTAGCTGCAGGTATCGCAATTGGTTTTGGGACATTAGGTGCAGGTTTAGGTCTTGGTATCGCAACTAAAGCAGTTTTAGATGCAATTGCACGCCAACCAGAAATCAAAGCTGAAGCGTTCAAAAACTTCATTATCGGTGCAGGTCTTGCTGAAGCTACCGCAATTTATGCTTTGTTAATCGCTCTACTATTGATTTTCGTTAAATAATAAGGACGAAAAATGTTTGAATTTAATGCCACATTTATAGTTGCAATATTGAGTTTTACAGTGTTCATTATGATAATGAATGCGATATTCTATCGTCCAATTTTGAATATCATCAGAAAAAGAGAAAATTATATTAGCACTAACTACGAAGATTCAAAAAGATTTGAGGCTGATGCTAATGAATACAAAACAACTCACGCAGCTAAAATTGAACAAACTCAAGAAAAATGCAGGCACGAATTCAAAAAAGCAGTAGAAAAAGCTCAAAACAAAGCTACTGATAAAGTAAAAATGGCTAAAGAAAACTCAAAATTTGAAATCCTACAAAAGAAAGAAAAAATCTTGCAAGAAGAATCTAAACTTAAACAAGAAGTAAAACACACTGTTGTAAAAGATTTGGCATCTTCTATCGCATCAAAAATTCTTGGTATGGATACAAAAATCGAAAACACAGATTACGAACCAGTGAATAGGGTAATGGATTAATATGGAAAAATTTTCAGAAATACTACATTACATATTACATTCAAATGTCATAAACTTTGCGATTATGATATGGATTTTGGCTGTAATCGTGAAAAAATTAGATCTTGGCAAAAATTTTGAAAAATCAGTTGAAGACGTTGCTTTAGAAATCAAAAAATCTGATGATGAAAAAGCTAAAGCAGCAAAACTTAGAGATGAAGCACAAGAAATTTTGGATAATCTTCCTCAAGACATTGAAACTATTGAAAAATCTTCAGCAGAAAAAACTAAAGCATTCAAAGAATCTATTGAAGAAAACACTCAAAAAGCAATCTTTAATATTGACCAAAACATCAAAAAATCTTTAGCTATCGAAGAAAAGAAAATTTCTAATCTTATGACAGAAAAAACTTCAAAAGCATCTGTTGAACTTGCAAGAAAACATATTCAAGATTTATTAAATTCAAATCCTGAACTACATAACAAATATATTCTTGAAAGTTTAGATGAACTTGATAAGGTGAAATTATAATGGCAAAAACACTTATTTCTACAATTTCAAAAAACTATGCCAAAGCTCTGATGGAAATTGCAACAGAGCAAAAGTCTTTTGAGAAAATAGAACAACAATTAAATCAAATAGCAGAAGTTCTTGAAACTTCGAATGATTTAAAAATTGTTATGTCAAATTCTTCAATTTCATCTTCTACAAAAATTGAAATTCTAAACGAAATATTCGGAAAGAAAATCGATAAAAAGATTTTGAACTTTTTAAAAATTCTTGTTGAAAAAAATCGTTTTAATGAATTTTATCCGGTTAAATCAGCTTTTGAAGAAATGATTGAAAAACATTCAAACAAAAAAACTGTCGAAGTATATTCGCCAATAGAATTAAACTTCGAAAACAAATCTAATGTATTGTTTAAACTAGAACACAAATTAGGATGTGAAATAACACCAATTTGGAAAGTTGATAAATCACTTATTGCGGGGCTTGCATTCAAAATCGATGATTGCGTAATCGATACAAGCGTACGTGCTAAGTTAGCAAATTTAAGTAAAAGCATAAATAGGTAGGGGGAAAAGTATTATGGTACTAATACAACCTGATGAAATTAGTTCAATTATAAAAAACAAAATTGATAATTATGAACTTCAAACAGAAGTTTCAAACACAGGCACTGTTCTTGAAAACGGGGACGGTATTGCACGTGTTTATGGTTTGCGTAACGTTATGGCAAACGAACTTGTACAGTTTGAAGACGGAAATAGCACACTTGGTATTGCAATGAACCTTGATGAAGATAATGTTGGGGTTGTAATCTTGGGTGATTACACAAACATCAAAGAAGGTACAGTTGTAAAAACAACTGGCAGAATTGCATCAGTTCCTGTTGGCGAAGGTTTGATGGGAAGAATTGTTGACCCTACTGGTAAACCACTTGATGGTAAGGGTGAATTTGAATATTCAAAAACAAGACCTATTGAACGTGTTGCACCTGGTATTGTTACAAGAAAATCAGTTCACGAACCATTACAAACAGGTTTAACCGCAATCGATGCTCTAACTCCAATTGGTCGTGGTCAACGTGAACTTATCATTGGTGATAGACAAACTGGTAAAACTGCTATCGCAATCGATACAATCATCAACCAAAAAGGGAAAGATGTAATCTGTATTTATGTTGCTATTGGTCAAAAAGCATCAACTGTTGCTCATTTAGCAAAAACATTAGAAGAACGTGGAGCTATGGAATATACAATTATCGTATCTTCAACAGCTAATGAATCAGCTCCATTACAATATATTGCACCATTTGCAGGGGTTGCTATTGGTGAAGAATTTATGGAACAAGGTAAATCTGTTTTAATTGTTTATGACGATTTATCAAAACACGCTCAAGCATACCGTGCAATGAGTTTGCTATTAAAAAGACCACCTGGACGTGAAGCATACCCTGGGGATGTATTCTATCTTCACTCAAGATTATTAGAACGTGCAGTTAAATTAAACGATGAACTTGGTGGAGGTAGCATCACTGCATTACCTATCATTGAAACTCAAGCGGGTGATGTTTCTGCGTACATTCCAACCAACGTAATTTCAATTACTGACGGTCAAATTTTCTTGGAATCAAATTCATTTAACGCAGGCATAAGACCTGCAATTAACGCAGGGATTTCAGTATCACGTGTTGGGGGTGCTGCTCAAACAAAAGCTATCAAACAAGTTGCGGGTAAGCTTCGTTTGGATTTAGCTCAATATAGAGAACTTGAAGCATTTGCTCAATTTGCTTCAGACTTAGACGCATCAACAAAAAAACAATTATTAAGAGGTCAAAAACTTACAGAAGTCCTTAAACAACCTCAATATAATCCTCTTAGTGTTGCAGAACAAGTTTCAATTCTTTTTGCAGCTAATGAAGGAATTTTGGATGATGTTGATAATTCAAACATAGCAAGATTCAAGAAAGAATGGTTTGTTTACTTCAACGCACACTATACAGAACTTGTTGAACGCTTAAATTCAGGTTCAGCTTTATCTGATGATGATAAAAAGGCTTTATCAGAGGGTCTAACAACTTTCAAAACTTCATTTTAAGGACAGATAAAATCAAATGGCGAATTTAAAAGATATTAAAAACAGAATACAAAGTGTGGAAAGCACAAAGAAAATTACACGTGCAATGAAAATGGTTGCAGCAGCTAAGGTTAAAAAATCAGAAACTGCCGTAAAACTTGCACGTCCTTATACACGTGAGCTTGTACATATGTTCCAAAAACTTTTGAATTCTGTTGATGAGTATTCAAGCGAATCTTTAAAAATCAAATACGCTATTGATGATTATCCTGAACTTTTACAAGTTAGAGAAACTAAAAACGTTGGTATTTTAGCTATCACATCAAACAAAGGTTTGGCTGGTGCTTATAATGCTAACATCGTCCGTGCAACCTTAAAAAGAATTAAAGAATACCAAGAACAAGGAATTGGTGTTAGACTTTTCGTTGCAGGACAAAAAGGTATTTCTGGATTACGTAAAAAATGTGAACAATTAGGTTGCAAAATTGAGCAAAAATATTATTCTGCAGTGGATGAACCATCACCGATTGAAGCACGTGATATCGCAGAAGATATGGCAGAATTATTTGTAAAACACGAAATTGATAAGGTTGAAATTATTACAACACGTTTTAAAAATATGATGAGCTATTTTGTTGAGGATTGGCAAATTCTACCTGTGGTTGGGGTTACAGATCCTAAAGAAAGAATTCACGATGAGATTATAGATCCACTTATGGAATTTTTCCCAGATGTTCACCATATATTGCAAAAAGTTGTTCCGATGTATATGACAAACATCTTTTATCACGCTCTACTTGAAGCTCAAGCAAGTGAACTGGCTTCAAGAATGACTGCAATGTCAGCTGCGACGACTAATGCTGAAAAAATGATTAAAGAATTGTCAATCGAATACAATAAAACAAGACAATTTGCTATCACTCAAGAAATTATCGAAGTTGTAAACGGTGCAAATTCACTTGGCTAAAGTAAAATCACTTAGCCTAGTATTGTCTTAAACTTCCTGTTTTTGCGGTACGTGAGGTATTCATATATTTACCACCGTGTGCCATTTTTTGTTCAGGTGTCATTTGTTTTAAGATTTTACGATTTCCGTCATTCTGAGCAGAGCGAAGAATCTCTTTACTTGTTAAGGATCCTTCGGTTTTCACCTCAGGATGACGTTGTGTTTTTTCATACTTACAATTGTCGTGTCCTAATGCCCATCTAAAACCTGCAGTTAAAGATACACCATT
>JAZSDA010000061.1:0-6475 GCA_045530955.1 Candidatus Gastranaerophilaceae bacterium | reverse complement strand
ACTTGCAAAAACGGTTCAACAACTTGTCAACGCACGACGTGCCTTAATAGGACATGGAAAAATTTACGGCGCTGCAGCGAGCAAAAGTCTCGCAAAAGCATTACGTAGCAATACTCTTGTCGAAGGAATTACTTTTATTGTATTTTCTATAAGTTAAAACTTCAAAAATAAATGGTATCCCTTGCTTTTTATACAAAATGCCATTTTTTAAAATACATTCTTTATCAATAATTAAATTCTTATCATCTAAATTTTCCAAAATATATTGTTCATATTCCATGGTTCTATCAGTAATAGAGTACATCCTTTCAAGATTAACCATCTGATTTGCCCCATGCCAACGATATGAAAATAACACTTCATCCAAATATTTCATCTTCGCATATTTAGAAATCTGCAACATTAACCAAAAATCTTCTAATGGAGCCTCTGGGGTAAATTGACCAATTTTCTCAAAAATAGATTTTCTGATTAAATAACCATTTGGAATATAATTCCCAAGATAAATTGTTTCATATAACCCGAATTTTTCAGTAGAAAAATCAAAACCTTTATATTTTGCTAACAATGCTCCAACCGTAACAAAATCTGCATCTTCTTTTGAATAAACAAGATTTTTATTTTTATCCCAGTATGCAATTTTACCCTCAGAGTCAATAATTTCATTATCTCCAACTACAAGAGCATAATCTTCATTATTTACTAAAAATTCGACCTCTTTTTCAATAGCATTAGGTTTTGCCAAATCATCAGATGCAATTATATAAACAAATTCACCTTGAGCTAATGACAAAAGTTTATTTAATGTTTTACAACTTCCTTCGTTTTCTTTAGTTTCAAAATGAACTCTCACAAAACGGTTTTCGCAAACTTCTTTCATTTCTTGAATTTTTTGCCAAGTTGAATCTTTTGAACCATCATCAATAACAAGCAATTCAATATTTTGATAAGTCTGTTCAATTATTGATTTTATAGTATCTTGCACATAATTTTCGTGATTATATGCAGGAATTATTACTGAAACTAGTGAACTAGTAGGCATTCACAACCTCAACAACTTTTTTCACTTCAGCATCTGTCATAACAGGTGAAATTGGTAATGACATAACTTCTGCATGAATTTTTTCTGTTACAGGAAGTGAAAGGTGTGCATATTCGCTATAACAACCTTGTTTATGTGGAGCTGTTGGGTAGTGGATATTTGTTTGGATATCATTTGATTCTAAATGTTTTTGCAACGCATCTCTATCATCACATCTCACAACAAAAACATGCCATACATGAGCATCTTCTGAATAAGTTTGTGGCAAAGTGATTTTTGGATTTTTAATATTTTCTCTGTAATACTTTGCGATTTCACGACGGCGTGCATTATCTTTATCAAGATGAGGTAATTTTACATCCAAAATTGCGGCCTGAATTTCATCTAATCTTGAATTTGTACCTTTATAAATATGGTGATATTTATAATCAGAACCATAATTTGCAATAGCTCTAATTTTTGTTGCTAACTCATCATCGTTTGTTGTAACTGCTCCGCCATCACCCATACAACCAAGGTTTTTACCAGGGTAAAAAGAGAAGCCTGAAGCATCACCTAAATTACCAACTCGTTTGAATTCTCCATTTACATTTACACCCGCACCATGAGCTTGAGCAGAATCTTCAATAACTTTTAGGTCATATTTTTTAGCCAAAGCCCAGATTTTTTCCATTTGAACAGCTTGACCATACAAGTGAACAACCATAATTGCTTTGGTATTAGGTGTAATTTTTTCTTCAATTAGATCAGGATTGATGTTGTATGTATTGATATCAGGTTCAACCAAAACTGGTGTGCAACCGTTTTCTGATATTGCTAAAATTGAAGCGATGTAAGTATTTGCGGGAACGATAATCTCATCACCTACACCAAATCCATAAGCCTTGATGATAAGATTAAGAGCATCTAAACCATTTGCAACACCAATACAATGTTTTACACCACAATATGCGGCAAAATTTTTCTCAAACTCTTTATCTTGGTTGCCTAATAGATACCAACCTGAATCGATAACTTGTTTAATTCTAGCATCAATTTCTTCTCTAAAACGTTCGTTAATTTTATGTAAATCTAAAAATTTAATCATTTTATTATCCCTCTTTTAAATATACATTATTTTATCTGTTTTTTTATAAATATAATCCCCAATAATAGAACTTATAAAAATAGATTCTTCATCTGTTAATTTATAACTTTTTTTATTTGCGATTATAGATTTTAGAAAATCTGCAAGTTCATATCTTAACCCATCACCTTCAAATTTTATAAAGAATTTTTGAGTATCGTTCAAATTCTCAAATCTAACTTCAAAAAATTCAGTTTTCCACCAAGGAGCCGGAATATAAATATACCCTTTAGTTCCGGAAATTACACAACAACCTTCTTTTTTAACACCAATACCAACATTTGCTGTCGCAACTGCATTATCATATAATAAAGTAATTTTATTCATTATATCGACATTTGTTTCCTTATCGATTGAAGCTATGTAATTAACACTCCTTGGAGATGTTCCAAGTAATTTTGTAATAATACCTAAAGGATAACTTGCCAATTCTGAAATACTACCCCCACCTAAATCTGCATTGTACTCTCGCAATGATTTATCTGTAATCAACTTGGTAAATGTTGCATCAACATCTGTTACTTTACCAATAATTCCACTATGTACAATATTCACTAATTTTGTAAAACAAGGTGAATAAACTGTTTTCAAGGCCTCCTGCAATATTAAATTCTTATTTTGCGCTAATTCAAACAACTCTTTTGCCTCTGCAGAGTTTAACGTGAACGGTTTTTCACATAAAACATGCTTATCCTTCAATAACGCTTTTTTTGTATATTCATAATGTAATGTATGAGGTAATGCTATATATACAGCATCAACACTATTCAAAAACTCATCGTAATCAGTAAAAATATTTGTTAAATTAAATATAGAATTAAATTCTTCTAAATTTCTAATATTTCTTCCATATACACTTTCAACACTTATCCCACTAACATACTTTGATTCTTTTACAAATCTTTTAGCAATACGCCCATTACCTACAATACCCAGACGCAAAATTTTATTTTTTTCATTACGTAATTCGGTAGAAGATACATTTTTAGTTCTTTCAACATAAACAACTTCACAAAATGCGTTCAAATAATCAAATTTACCTTCCCAATCTGAGCCAATAACAAATTTATCAATATTATATTTTTGAATATCCTCAATTTTTTGACCAAAATATTCTTCAACAATTATTTTATCCGCAAGTCCTGTTTTTCGAACATTATCAATTCTTTCTTCTAAAGATTGTGAAACATTCAATTTTCCTCTTGATATATCATAATTTTCACTAGTAACACCTACAACAAGATAATCCCCTTGTTCTTTTGATTTTTTTAGTATATTTAAGTGTCCTTTGTGAAATAAATCAAATGTTCCGTATGTAATTACTCTTTTCATTCCAAATCCTTCTATTAATCTTACCCAACCAGTCTATCCTTTAAATAATTAAAAACTTTATCAGTCGCATTAGGGTAATTTATCATAACTTCATTCTTCGCAAACGCTATTCTTTCTTCTTTTTTAGTATCGTTATTATTAATTACAACATTATCAATAAAATCAAAGATATCGGTTTCATCATTTATCACATAATGAGCATTAATACTTTTCATCCCAAATGATGTGAACGTTTTCTTTTGATTGATTGAACTGCGATACATATACGCACAAGGTTTCCCTGTATATAAATACTCAACAGCATAAGACCCACAATCGTGAATAAGAGCATCTGAATTTACAAAGGCTTCTAAATAATCACCTTCCGTGGACATCTCAACATTTTCATTATCTGCCATCTTTTTAAAATATTCTTTAGTTTTCTCAATCCCCCAAAAACTATTTCCTCTTAAATTGGTTTCGAGCATAGGATGAGGTCTGAAAACAAATTTAATATCCGGATATTTTTTAGGTAATTCTAAAAACAAATCTGCATATTGTAAAAAACACCCAATATCTGTCTCAGAGTTACCTATCAAATGATGAGGGGCAAGTATAATTGTTTTGTTTTTTCTTTCTTTAGGTTGAATCTCATTAATCTTATCCAATTTAGGATATCCCATCACCTTAACATTATACCCTTTTAATTCTTGATATTTCCTAGCCAACTTAGTTACAAAATTATTTTCAACAAAAATTGTCCAAATTCTGTTAAAAGTTGCAGTCCTAAAATTAACTTCTGTTACTCTACATCTACCCATATAGAAATAACTAATATAAAAAATTGGAATATATTTCGATGCCCAATACCAAATTGTAAAGTACTTATGAGCCATCCCCTCATAAGGATTATTCGTTGTCATAACATCAAACTTGTCAGAATAATCTATAAATTTACCTGTTTCAAAATCATAACCCTCAAGAACTCTATCCTCACCATATTTTTCACGTAATTGAGTAAGTGCTCTTTTATATTGATACTCAAAATTCTTTTTATCCCTATACATATCTGGGTTTACAATAAAATAAGGATCAAAATGTTCATCTGCTAACATCTTTTCAAAAATAGCAACATTCTGACAAGATGTTATATACATATGTAAAAATGCAACTCTGACCCTTTTTCCTGATTTTTTGATTTCGCTAACTCTTTTATTTAATTTATATTGAAAAAACAACCAATGAAATATTGACTGCTTTTTCCCCCTAAGAATATCTATTGCATTCTGTATAAAATCTATATGCATATTATATTATCCCTTTTCGTTTTAAAACTTTATTGTAATGTTTCCAAATTTTATATCTTATTTTATTTTTAAATGTCATTGATTTATTTTTAGATTTTAAATAATCCTTTGAACTAAAATATTCATCATCTTTTAAACAATAAATTGATCCTTGAGAATCCAAATTCACAAGTTTTATATTTAAAATATTTTCCATTTCTTTAAATCTATGAACCCAACGTGAGGTTTCATCAATGAACCTCTGAGAAGCTAAAACAATTTCTTTTCTTGCTTTATCATCAACCAAAAGCTCTTTACAAAGTTCTCTTGCTTCCCACGGAGTTTTATACATTGGAATATCAACATAATTTTGTGTAAGTTCTTTTAAATCAGAACTTTGTTCACACACTAAGCAAGCATTTGATGCCATAATATCAAATACTCTCCAAGAAAATCCTGAACCTTTTGCTTGTGGGTGTATAGGATTTATTGAAATTTTTGATGAGTTGAAATATTTTTCATTCTCTTTAAATGTCCAAATGTTTTCAGAATTATATACTGCACGCAATTGGGGTAAAACACCAGTAATTATATCAAAACGATCTCCATTTATTTGTAATCCCAAATCTAAAAGATTTACCAAAGTAATTAACCTAAAATTAAATAAAGGAAATAAATCAACTTCACTCAACCCTAATTTATCATAAGAGTCCTTAAAATGTTTTTTGAATAAATTCTCATAATCATATGACGAACCATTTAAATATTCATCTATTACTTTTGGAAAAATATCTTGATAAGTATTACTTCTCAATATTGGATTTAACTTACCACTAGAATGATGATATGCACCTAAAAAAGAAATATTTATTGTTTGAGGAATATCTAAAGCTTTTATTGGCGTTGCAATCGGCATCATATGAACTTGACTCCTATCAAAACCAAATTCCAAATAATTTTTTTCCCATTCTTTTACAATAGAAAATATTTTATACCTTGAAATATTTTCTTTCATATAATCTAAACCGGAAAAATATGGCAATTCATCACCATCCCAAATAACAGTTGGAACATCTTTAAAATTATCCAATATACATTGAGGAATTTTATGATTAAAAGTTATTATAAGTTCCGGATCAAAATCTTTTACCTTCTTCAAAATTAAAGAATTTATCTTTTTATTCTTAACCTCATTTACAGCATAAGAATTAAAATAAGCGGTATTTATTACAAAAACGTCATTCCCATTGTTTTTCAACTCTTGAAATAACCCATCCCACATACAATTTATTTTATTAAGAGGAACTTCCTGAATTTTATAATAAGATACTAAAATTCTTGCCATTTCTTATCCTTTAAAAATAACACCTTCCGGGACATCTTTAGTTACAACTGCACCAGCTGCTATAAGTGCATTTTCCCCAATTGTTACCCCTGGCAAAATCGTTGCATTTGCACCAATACTTGCACCTTTTTTAATCAAAATCTTTTCCAATTTAAAATCTTTATTCTTTGATTTTGGATATTTATCATTACAAAATGTCGCATTTGGCCCAATAAATACACCGTCTTCAACAGTTATTCCATCATAAAGATAAACACCATTTTTTAGTGTTACATTATCAAGTCGGATCGTAGCCATGTCGTTCTGTGAGCCAAGGAGTTGTCCCTCTCTATTGTCTTCCTAAGACCACTTGGCCTCCGACTTTG
>JAZSDA010000043.1:0-13143 GCA_045530955.1 Candidatus Gastranaerophilaceae bacterium | reverse complement strand
ACAAAAACTACAAAACTGCACAATTAGGCTTTTTTGAGGCGGTAAATAACATTGATGCCGTAAGATTTCTGTTTGATGAAGTGAAAAAATACGCAAAAGAAAATTACGAATATCTTGTTGGTCCAATTAACGGTTCAACTTGGAAAAAATATCGTGTAACTTTACCATCTAATAATTTACCATTTTTATTAGACAATTATAACAAATCTTACTACGCTGAATTATTTAAAAATAGTGGATTTGAACAAATTGCATATTATACTTCTTCAATTTTTAATAACTTAGACAGAGATTATTCAAGAATGGAAAAATTTAGCAAGATTTTTGAGCAAAAAGGAATAAAACTTCGCAATTTCAATCCTGAAAAATTTGAAGAAGATATTAAAAAAATCTATGAAATTTCTGTTCAGAGTTTTGTGAATAATTTTCTTTATACAGAAATATCCTTTGATGAATTTTACAAAATGTATGAACCTGTAAAATCTTTCCTAAACCCTGAATGGATTATCTTTGCGGAAGATGAAAACGATGAACCAATCGCATTTATGTTTGGGTTTGATAATCTATTTTCTCAAGGGAAAAAATCACTTGTTGCAAAAACTTTAGCACAAGTTCCTAATCCAAAATTCAAAGGTATCGGTTCATATTTAACAGAACTTTTACACAAAAAAGCATACGAAAAAGGGTACGATAATGTTATTCATGCACTAATGTATGAAAGCAACGTTTCTGCAAACATCTTAGGAAAAGATGCACAGTTGTATCACGAATATAAATTATACGGAGTGAAATTATGATAAATAATATTGTTGAAATTTTATTTGAAAATGCTGAAAAATTTCCAACAAAAGATGCCATTATCCATAAAAATCAAAAAATTTCTTATGGCGAATTAGCAACAGATGTAAAAAATTATGCTGCGTATTTTGTAGAAAACGGACTTAAAAAAGGGGATAACGTTTTAATTTTTGTTCCGATGTCTATTGAATTATACAAAGTTTTATCTGCAATTTTTTATATTGGTGCAACTGCCGTATTCGTTGATGCTTGGACAAATAAAGACAGGCTATCTCAAGCTCTTACAATCGTTCCTTGCCAAGGTTTTATCGGTTGTGCTAAGGCGTTTGTCTTGAAACTTATGAGCAAAAAAGTTAAAGATGTGCCACTAAACTTTATGACAGGGTTAAATAAATTCAAACCAAAATCAAAAGATATAAAAATCGAACCTGCAACAGTAGATTCAACAGCTTTAATCACATTTACAACAGGTTCAACAGGACTCCCAAAAGCCGCAAAAAGAACTCACGAATTTTTACTTGAACAACATTATATTCTAAAAGAACACCTAAAACCTGAGTTCAACGATATTGATTTAACAAGTTTGCCAATATTTGTTTTACACAATTTAGCTTGCGGCACAACTTCAGTTATTCCTGATTTTAATCCTCAAAAACCAGCCGATATCATACCTAAAAAAATCCTTAGAGATATCAAAAAATACAACATCAATACAACTGTCGGCTCTCCACGTTTTTATGAAAAATTAGCTGAAGGAAATCACGTTGGAGGACTTACAAGAATTTTCACAGGCGGAGCACCTGTATTTCCAAAATTAGCAAAATTCTTACAAGAACAATACACTGATAGTAATGTTGAGATTATCTACGGTTCAACTGAAGCAGAACCTATCGCATCAATTTCTGCAAAAGAACTTTTAGCGTACAAAGGGGATTTAAAAGCTGGACTTTTAGTCGGAAAACCAATTGAAGATATCAATATCAAAATCATAAAATCATCAGATGATGTAGTTACAGATTTTGAATCAATGTGGTTAAGCCAAGGCGAAATCGGAGAGATTTGCGTTGAGGGTAAACACGTTTTGAAAGAATATTATAACAGTGATATTGCACAACAATTTGCTAAAGTTCACCATAACGGCAAGATTTGGCACAGAACGGGTGATGCAGGTTACATTGGAGAAGATGGAAATCTTTTCTTAATGGGTAGAGTTAAAAATAGATTTGAGCATAACGGAAAAGAAATCTATGTTTTCCCTATTGAAAACGCACTTTTAGAAATTGAAGGAATTGAAATCGGTACGATTTTAAAAATCAAAGACGAAGTAGTTTTAGTTGTTGAATTAAAACCTGTTTCACAAGTTGATGAGAATTCAATTATCGAAAAATTATCAGACTTTGAATATGACAAGGTGGAATTTATAAAAATCCCTAGAGATCCTCGTCATAATTCAAAAATCGATTACGATAAATTAAAAACTTTATTTCAATAACCAATCAGTACAAAGTTTGGAAAAATCTTCCTCATAATGTAAGAATAAATCTTCGGCATGACAACCGTCTTTATATTCTTTGTATTCCTTTGTACAAGTTGCTTTTTCATAAAGTTCTTTTGTATGCCAAGGGTGAACCGTTGGATCTTTTTCACCCGCAACAAATAGTGTCGGAACTTTAATCTTACCGACAACATCAATTGGATTAATTTTCTTCAAAGGTATTGGATAAGGTCTGATTGAGGCAAATCTATCCAGTTCAAACTTTTTAAAAGTTTCACCCCACGCTTCTTTTTTCCACATTTGATTTTCAATTTTATCAAACTCAGTTGGTGCAGATACTGCAATAACTTTATCAATATAACGACTTTTTGACGCATAAATTATTGACATAGCTGCCCCTAAAGAAAATCCTGCAAGATATATCTTTTTATATTTACTTTTTCTCACAAATCGAATAACAGCATCAATATCCATAAGTTCTCTTGCAGTAAAAGTAAACATCCCGCCTGATTTTCCATGACCTCTAAAGTCAAACGAAATTACGTCAAAGTTTTTTGCAAACATTTCAGATATTTCGCAAAATGCTTTTGAATCTTTTGTCATACACCAACCAGGTGCAACAATTACAATTTCATCGTATCCATTTGAATAATAATTTATTGCAATATCTATTTTGTCTTTAGTTTTTAATGTAAGATTTAACATTATGCTTCTCTACTCTCATACCACTGTTGTAAGTCTTTACGTTTAACTTTTCTAGTTGATGTTTTTGGTAATTCATCTCTGTGAAGAACAACAACTGTTGGAGCTTTGTATGGTGCTAAATTATTTGCACTCAATTCTTTAACTTCATCTTCAAGAAGTTTTTGTAATTCTTCGTCTGATTTTGATGCAATATTATCCGCAGGAACAATTACAACCCCAACTTCTTCAGTACCTGCTTTGTTACCAGATTTAATTTTCACAGACATTACACAAAGTTCTTTGATTAATTTTGAAGTTTCCAATACTGCTTCAACTTCTTCAGGGAAAATCTTTTTACCACCACCAAGAACAATCATGTTTTTGATACGACCAGTAATTCTGATAAATCCGTCCTTATCAATTTCGCCGATATCCCCAGTATGGAACCAACCTTCTTCATCAATCACTTCTGCGGTCATTTCTGGCTTGTTGTAGTAGCCTTGCATAACGTTTGGACCAGTTGCTAAGATTTCACCTGTATCAGCCAATTTAACCAATACAGACGGTAATGGTTGACCAACTGTACCAATTTTTGAATGACCATATCTGTTTGTTGAAATTGTTGGAGATGTTTCTGTCAAACCATAACCTTGGAATACAGGAACACCAATTCTGTCAAAGAATTCTGCAACATTATCTTCTAATGGTGCACCACCGCAAATAAAACATTCTAATCTTCCGCCTAAACCGTCAATTACTGATTTGAACATCTTACGACGGATAGTTCTTGGCATAAATTTCGCAACTTTATACATTAAGTCAAAAATTCTTTGAACATTTTTCGGTTGTTTTCTAATATTTTTATCAATGCTATTTTTCAACATTTTAGCAATTAGTGGAACTACAATCATGTTTGTAATTCCTTTTTCTTTCATAACCGCAGTAAGCTCTTTTGGGTTAATTGATTTGATATAAACAATTTTTGCACCCATATAAAGCATACCAAAGAACCCACAATCAAGTTCTAACAAGTGGTTTAGCGGAAGAATAGAAAGAAGTGTATGCTCATTAGTCAATTTGAACATCATCTCAAAATCTCTCAATTGAGAATAAATATTTCCAAAGCTAATCATTACACCTTTAGGATTTCCTGTTGTACCTGATGTATAAACAATCAAAGCTGTTTCATCTAACGAACGAGGACGCCCCAACTCTTCTTCGATATCACTATCTAGTGCTGAAACTGATTGGATTTCAGGATGTTCACGTTGTTCATCATCAAGAACAAAAATATGTTCAATAGACGGAACATTATTTTTAACCTCTATTGCATGATCTAAATAATGACTAGAACATAATAAAATTCTTGGATTACAGTCGTTTAAAATATGAGTGTGTTCAGGAACGGTAAGTTTAACATCTAACGGAACAGTAATAGCTCCTGTTTGAATTGAAGCAAACATACCGACTGCAAATTCAGGACGTGATTCGCAAATAATTGCAACCCTTTCCTGTCTTTCAACATTAAGATTTTTAATCATATAATTTGCAAATTTCAACGCACGTCTTGAAAGATCAATATAACTAATTTCTTCATAACCGTCATCGGTTTTTAAAGAAACAGCTTTCACCTGACCATAAATATCACTTTTTTCTCTCATTAAATCTAAGAAGTTTGCGTGAAGTTTTTGGTTAATATTATAACGTGCACGACGCTCTAAAGATTTTTTCATAAAGTTTACACGGGTTTGAAGTTCGTGTGCAATTTCTTTTTCTGAATTTTCAGGATAGTTATCAACATAAACAGGTTGACCAAATTGAATAACGATATTTCCAAAAAGTTTTGGTAAAACTCTATTTCTGCCCCAACTTTCAAATCCGCCTTTAATAGCAAAAGGAATAATAGGACAGTTTGCATGTTGAGCCATCAAACCAACACCTCTGTTAAATTTACACAAATTACCATCTGGAGTAAATTTACCCTCAGGGAAAATAATTACAGCTTCGCCACTATTTAATTTTTGAACAGCTGCCTCAATAGCTTCTACCCCTTTACCAAATTTCAATGGCAAAACATTATAATATTTTAGAAAATGTTTGATAATCGGAATAGTAAACGCAACAGGACCTGTTACAAACCACAATTGACGATTAGTTGCCATTTGGATAATAAACGGGTCTAAATGACCTGTGTGATTACCTGCTAAAATACATTTTCCTTTGCGTGGAATGTTTTCTACACCTTCAACTTTATATCTGAATAAACATAAGAATAATTGTCCTAAAGTAGCTTTTAATAAGAAATATCTGAAAGACTTATCAAATACTAAAATTAAAGTTGCAAGCACAAATGACAATAAAGCAATACCCTTAAACACAACAAATGGTTGAATTGTTGTAACTAAATTTGCAACTAAAGCTGTACCAATTAAGAAACTCAAAGTACAACAAGTCATTTTTAAACCAAAGACTTTACCTCTTACTCTATCTGGTACAATTTTTTGCAATACAGTATCTAACATAACAACAATAACTGCATCAGCCACCCCTAATGGGATTAACCAAGCCCAAGCTGAATCAACACTTTTACATAATGGAGCGGTAATCAAAGCCAAACAAAATACAATAAATCCGCTTGCAAACAAATGAGGTAATCTCATTATTCTTGCAAAGAAAATTGTTGCACCCATACCCAAAATAATACCCACACCCAAAAGTGTTCTTAAATATGTTAAATCTGAAAAACTTAATCTATAAAAATCCGTAATTAGAGAGTTCAAACCATTTGAAAATACTGCAACAATAAATTCAATACAAATAGTCAAATAAACTAAATATAAAGCTTTTTTGTGTTTGTTCAAATATTCTAAACCAACTTTTAAATCTTTAAAAGGATGTTTATTAGTAGTATATTTTTGAGGAATTTTGAAATTAATTACACCTGTAAACACTGCTGAAATCAAATACATGCCAGCCATTACTAGTAGAGAATTCAATATTCCAAATCCTAGAATGTAATTAGCACCGAAAGCACCAAACAACAATGCAACAGGACCAATAGAAGAAGTTAAAGCGTTAGCAAATTTTAATTGATCACTTTCAACAATATTTGTAACCGCAGCCATTTTAGCTGGTTTAAATATCGCAGCACCTATACCTAAAGCAACTACGCCCAAGTATATTACACCAGTTGATAAAATAATCCCTTTTGCAACTGCATAGATATATACTCCAAGAATTAAAGCTCTATAAATAGAACTTGCGGTCATAACCCATTTTCTTGAATATTTATCTGACATTTGTCCGGCAAATGGACCCAATAAAAATTGTGGTAATAAGAAAAAGAAAAATACCAATGCCATATATTTACCAGCATTAGCATGTTGTTCTATCAATATTGCTACAACTAAAAACTGTACAATAGCATCAGCTAAATGTCCAAAAACTTGTCCTACAAAAAATTTATCAAAATCTAAGTTTGCAATAGGACCTAATTTTCTTTTTAAAAATTCCATAACTCCCTCCAAATATACAATAATTTCATTTTATCACTATGCTTTTTGAAGGGCAAAATGTAAATCCTAAGCCTTTTTGAATTTACTTGCAAACAATTTTTTTACCAATATAAAACCAATACATAAAATTAAAGAAACAAAAAACATCAACCCTGAAACAACAATAGGATTTCCACTATTCCCCCAATCAAAATACTTCAAAATCAAAGCCATTATTGGCTCATGAATTATATATAAAGACAACAAATTTACCGATAAAAACGACACAACTTTATTTTGTCCGTCTATTTTTTGAGAAAGTTTTAACGCTAACAAATAGAAGAATAATATTGCTAAAACTGCCCCAACCAAACCTATTAAAGCATTTTTATATGCAAAGTATAACCAGATTTCTACCCCTGCAAATATCGGCAAAATTACCCAAATAAATTTTGCCAAAGTTTTTTCGATAAAATCTTTATTTTCTACAAACAAGCAACCTAAATAAAAGAAAACTGCAAATTTAGGAATTCTTGCCAAACACGAACTTGGCCCTATTGTTGCTAATAAATTTACCCCAATCAAAAATCCTAATAATACATATTTATTTATTTTATTAAACTTGAAATAATACAAAACAAAAAATAAAGTTATAACAAATAACGCAATCAAAAACCATAAATGCCAAGTATAATCCAAAGTTAGAAAACTTGAATAATAAAATCCAACCGATTTATCTAATGGATTTATAAAACAAATTATTGGTAAAACATACAAAAATCCAGCTAGATAAAAAGGTAAAAGCAATCTTTTGACACGTTTTAAGATATATTCCCAAACACTTTCAATTTTATCTTTATTCAAATAAAACAGAAAACCAGACAAAAATACAAATAGCGGCATATGGAATGAGAAAATAAATTTATCAATTATATCAAAAGCCAAAACCGTTTGAGCGTTATGAAAATACCAACCGCCTCCATGGTAAATTCTCAACGCATGTCCTAAAAATACACACAAAATACCAAACGCTTGCAGAATTTCTATATAAAATAATCTTTTACTCTTTTCCATAGAACAATTATAAACCAAATCAAAAATATCATGGCAATTTTTAAAGGCAAAATGTTTTTATTAGATATAAGGGAAAAATCATACTCGGAGTAAATCAATGGATTTCAATCCACAAATCAGCTTCAAAGCAAGTCCTGAAGTATCTTCAACGAACTTGCTAGACAAATACAAACAAGTAGAAAAACAAGTTACAACAGAAACTCAAAAAGATACTGTTGTAATTTATCGTGATTTGGTTGCTGATTTACAACTAAATAAAGAAAGAGCTGCAATTGGTACAGTTGTAGAGGGTCATGTAAATAAAAGACCTGCATTTTTTAAAGTTGTAACTAACAATGAAGATGAAACTTGGTTTGAAGGAACTCTTAATAAAAAATATATGCTGATGCATTGCAAAGATAAAGTATATGATGGCAAATATGATAATAAAGAATTCGTATTAGCAATAGATTATAACGAGCCATCAAAACTATCTAACTTCTTCAATGAAAAAATCTGCGGAAAAACATTCCGACCTGATTATTTCCACGTAAAAGGAAGAATTGGCAATGATGAGGTTGATATAACATTACCAAACACAAAAATCCCAAAAGATCCAATATTAAAAGATCTACTAACAATGATTCTTGAAGATAATGGGCTTAAAGCTCAAATAATTGGTGATGAAATTAAATCTTTAAAATTCTCAGCAAGTGCAGTTAAAAACATTAAACAAAAAGCTGAAAAACGTGAAAAAATGATTAACAACGATATTAAACCATTATTTATGCAAGCACTTAGCACAATTTCAGGTACTATTATCGGTGCTATGATGACTGCTTTGATGTTTAAATTAGGGCTTAAACGTTAATTTTAATAAATTTTAATATTTTATAAAATTTAAGCAATTCTATTTTTTAGGGAACTTTATCCTATCGAAAGGTGGATAAGATGCAAAATATTAGTTTCCAAGGTAGAACAAATTTAGTTTTTTCAAACATTCGATATGACAAACTAAACGACAGTGCTGCAACAGCCAGAAGAAAATGTTCAAATGGTACAAATCAGTTTTATACCAAAAAAACATTTGGCGTTGATATGGAAAACTGTCCGTTAGTTGTTTTTGTCAGAGGAGATAATGAAGGCGTTATCCAACGTTTCACCCCTGGAAGAAAGACAAGTGATTTATTATTTGAACTTGAAGAAAAAATCAATCAATTGAAAAAAGATGCACAAGAAAAAATGACAGCCTGGATTCTTGGCGGCAAAGCTCAGGATGAAAGAACAACAAGAACAGTTAATGAAATTGCAGATTTAATCTGTGATAGACCTGATATTGATGCATCTATCCTAACCGGTGATAAAATCAACACAACTGAAAGAATTTTGGTTAGAGGAAATTCTCAAGGAACAGAAATTATTTTCCCTACATTAAAAGGAATTAAAGATTCTTCCGATGTTGAAAATGTTTTTGAAATTGTGGAACTAAATAACACTCAAGTTTTATTTTAGAAAAGAGTAAAAATGCAACAAGTATCATTTAGCGGAACATACATAAAACCAATAAAGATTAAAAAAATTACCACAAATGGCGAATTCGTGCCTCATGAAGTTTCACTTGTGCAGTTTGATGCCGCAAACAAAGCCGATATTGAAGCTATTCAACAAACATTTGAAGAATGGAGTATCTTTGATAATTGCTTCGTTGAATTAATCAGAGATATTGCAAACTGGCTTCATGGCTTGGCAAAACCACAAAAAGATCGCAAAATTTTCTTTTTAACTAACCAACAATATGGATTTGAAAAATTAAACCCAAGTGAAATCTTAGGGGAGTTTATGGTCTGGAAACCAAGACGCTCAAACAAGGTTGAAGTAGAAGTTCTTCAAGCTAACCCTTTTCATAACTATGATGCTGGCGAATATCGTCAATATACAAAAATCGGTCAAAGCATGTTAGACGAAATCAAAGAACAATACGCAGGTAAAATATTACAATTACGCTCTGACAAATATGCCACAGGATTTTATGAGAAAAATGGCTTTATCCCTGAGGAACCTGGTTCACTAGATTATACTTATACCCCTTAATCTTTTGTAGATACTGAATAAATTAAACTGTGAAGACTATCAACTTTCACAACTTTTTTATCTTGGATTACCTGTTGAAAAATTTCAACCATTTTTTCATTTTTATCCGCCACATCTTCCAACTCTTTCAAATGACGTGGTAATCTTCTTTTTGGAGTTTCAGAGGCTAGAAATATTTTCTTTAAAGCACCCCAAAAAGTTTCCTCACCTTTTAAAATTAAATCAAATTTCTCACAACATTCCTTAAGAAGATAAATATCTTTATTTGTAAAAACCCATGCATCCACAGTACTTGGATCAGGTAAACTTAAACCGTGATTTCTTGCATTTTGAACAAGCCATCCATAAGAATATTTTTCACACTCAGGAACGGTGTCAATAATAGTTTCTACAACCTTAGACTCTAGGGGATGACGCCCTGAAAATAGATATACAGGCTTTTTTGTAACATTTGCAAAAAAGGTCATATGCTCAGAAATATTTGCAACCGTTTTTGCATCAACATTTGGAAATCTGTATATTCCTGTAAATCTTGGGGTATTATTTATATTTCTTATTTCCATTATATTTTCCTATCTGTAACTATTAAACCACGTAAAAATATTTTTTGCGGGAAAAAAGGGCGGAACTTTAAAAAAGTTCCGCCCACTAATATTTTCTAATATTTTAGTAATTTTTTGCTTTTACAAAGAAATAAGATTGAGGGTGTTTGCAAACAGGGCATAATTCTGGAGCTCCTTCACCAACATGAACATGACCGCAATTTCCACATTCCCAAGTATTTGGTTCAGATTTCACAAACACTTCACCATTTTCAATATTTGCCAATAATTTTCTGTATCTGTCTTCGTGTTCTTTTTCGATTTTTGCAACCATTTCAAACAATGCTGCTAATTCATCAAAACCTTCTTCTTTAGCTTCTTTTGCAAAAGTTGCATACATATCAGTCCATTCGTAATTTTCACCATCTGCTGCATCTTTTAAATTTTCAGTAGTTGAAGCAATTTTACCACCATGCAAATATTTGAACCATAATTTAGCATGTTCTTTTTCGTTATTAGCTGTTTCTTCAAAAATTTTACTAATCTGAACATAACCATCTTTTTTTGCTTGAGAAGCATAGTAAGTATATTTATTTCTTGCTTGTGATTCTCCAGCAAATGCTGTCATCAAATTTTGTTCTGTTTTTGTTCCTTTTAAATCCATAACTTTCTCTCCTTTATAAAATATAATTATTCCTTAACCTCTTTTGACGGAATTACCGCAATAATTGCAGGTTGCACAAATAAAATAAACAACGCCGCAGCAAAAAAAGTAATCATTTGAACTTGCGGGTCTTTAATTAACTGGCAAGCCACCAAACCCTCTGCATCAAATGTTAACAAAAATGCCAAACCAATTGCCCAAGGCAAATTACCTAAAATATCCAACATCCTTTTTTTATAATTGAATAATATCAAAATTTTAATTAATAATAATGGCCACATAAAATACAATGAATTCAAATTATTTTTGTAAATTACAACCATCAATGCAATTCCGCCAATAATGTAAATTGCCATTAATAAAATATAATAAATTATAAAAAACGACTGATTTATTTTCCCTTTAGGACTAAAAATATTATTATTCATACTTGCTCCTTTTGATGAGCATATTATAGCATTGTTTTTCAATAAATAAAAGACCGAACTTTTAATAAAGTACGGTCTTTTAAATCTTTTCTAACAATTAAACTAATTTAACTGTAACTGATTTTGGTTTTTGAGTGTAAGAAATTTTATCTTCTCTTGATAACCATCCTAGACCCATGTAAGTGAAATTATCATCCAAATCCATATCTTTTCTTAATTTGTTGATAGTAACTTCACCTTTGTCAGATAGGTAATGATAGATTTTACCTGCTGATTCAATAATTTGTACTTGCATTTCTTTTTGTTCTTTTTTGCTAGATGTAAACATGTGTATAACCTCCTTTTATCACAAAATTATAATACTACTTTTTTAAAATTAATGGAATAACTTTTTTTAGAAATATCCCGAAAGCCTTTTATATGTGGGGTTTCAATTCTTAACATTTCTAAACTATAATTAAATTATACTCAAAATAATAATAAAAAATTCATCAAAATGGTGGATTTTTTCGTAATTTTTAAAAAATTTAGGTAAAAATCTGCAAAATTTAAGAAATTATCAAAAAATTTTGTGATAATTTTCACAAAAAATAAATCCAAAAGTATTGTCCCGTGCGATATCCAATAGGATATCCTCTTTAAAATTTTCCGATAATTTTAATTTCCGAAAAATTTTGGGATAATACATATTTTATGGTTGCTATATAATATTAATATGGATATTAAGGTTATAATTTTTGATTTAGACGGAACATTATTAAATACATTAGACGATTTGGCAGATAGTACAAATTTTGCACTGTCAAAATTTAATTATCCGACAAGGTCAATCGAAGAAATCCGTACATTTGTCGGAAACGGTGTTGCAAAACTTATCGAACGGGCAATTCCTGATGGAAGAAACAACCCAAATTTTGACAAATGTCTTGAAATATTTAAACAACATTATTCTATTAATAAATACAATAAGACTGCCCCATATAATAATATAATTAATTTATTAATGGAATTAAAAGAAAAAAATTATAAAATTGCAGTTGTTTCAAACAAATTTGATTTGGCCGTGAAAGAATTATGTGAAAAATATTTCCCAAACTTAATTGATATTGCAATTGGAGAAAACGAAGCTGAGGGAATCAATAAAAAACCTGCTCCTGATACAGTAAATTTAGTATTACAACAACTTGGATTGACTTCAAACCAAGCTATTTATGTAGGGGATTCCGATGTTGATATTTTAACAGCCAAAAATTCTAATATGCCTTGTATTAGTGTAACTTGGGGATTTAGAGATAGAGAATTCCTAATAAATAATAACGCTCAAATAATTATAAATACCCCAAAAGAAATTATTGATTATTTAAAATAGATTTTCTATAATCAAATTAGAATGAATATATAAAAGAGGAAAAACACAATGATTATAATTATGGAGCGTGATGCGACGTTAGAAAACGTTCAAGCTGTCAGAGATCTATTACAAGAACACGGCTTTCAAGTTTTAGTAAAAGAAGGAGATGTTCACACTGTAATTGACGCCTTAGGTGATAAAACAACACTTTCCCCTGGAAGAATTGATGCAATGGAAGGTGTTAAACAGATTAAATTTATCCGTGAACCATTTAGACTTGCTTCACGAGATAGAAAATCTGAAGATACTGTAATTGAGTTTGAAAATGGTGTAAAAATTGGTGGCGCAAATCGACCAGTTGCAATGGTTGGACCATGTTCAGTTGAAGACGATTACGAAGGTTTAAGACAAGTTGCATTTGCAGCAAAAGAACTTGGTTGCCAATTCTTACGTGGCGGAGCTTTCAAACCAAGAACTTCTCCATACGATTTTGACGGCTTAGGTGAAAAAGGTTTGCAATATTTAGCTCAAGCAAAAGAGGAA
>JAZSDA010000047.1:0-30585 GCA_045530955.1 Candidatus Gastranaerophilaceae bacterium | reverse complement strand
GTCTACGTCAGAGCCTTCATAGTCAAGGCCATAGTTGCCGCTTCCTTGATAAAAGATACCCACAATTCTATCTTCGGGGAAGTGTTCGAGAGCTTCATTATAATGCTCCCGAACACGATCAAAAATCCATTCATCACTGTGAAAATTCATCAGTCATCACTTCCTCATTAATACCATCAGCCTCTTCCATATCAGGAGCCTCAGCTTCAACCTTCACAATGCCTTCTAAAGCTTTGAAGTGCCAGTTCTTGTGTTTGTAAGCGCAGAACTTAGGACGGTTCAAAATACGAACTACTACACCCTCACGAATATGAGTCTTACCAATGGGGTCAGGGCCATCATAGAAAAATTCAGCAAAATACTTTACACGCTCACCAGCGGTCATGCTCATGGTATCAGGTTCTTCATCTGGAATAAAACCTGTTGAAATAAACTTAAAGCCTAATAAAGTTAATGCAACAATAAGTAAATAAGTTACAACTAATAATCTTTGATTATGAACAAATTTTTCAACAAACTCCATAAAGAAGTCTTCAACTTTATCAAAACCTTGATTAAATTTATCAACAATAAATCTCATTCTACGATTCATTCTGCGTTGAATACGTTTAAATCTTGCAATAAATGCGTGTTTTTCAGCAGATTTATCTTTAAATGTTTCAGGCTCTTTGTGTTTTAAGAAATGAGCACACATAGCAGGTGATAATGATAAAGCACAAATCGCAGAAATAGCAATAGAAACAGCAATACATACTGCAAATTGCTTATACATAACGCCTGTCATACCACCCATAAACGCAATCGGTACAAATACCGCCATCAATACCATTGCCATCGCAACCAATGACGGACCAACTTCTTCCATTGTCAATTGAGTTGCAGCAATAGCAGACTTTCCTTCTTCCATATGGCGTTTTACGTTTTCAATAACAACGATAGCATCGTCAACTACAACCCCTACCGCTAAAACTAAAGCGAATAAAGATAATAAGTTAATCGACATATCCATTGCTTTTAAAGCAAAGAACGTACCAATCAATGATACAGGAATAGTTGCACAAGGAACTAAAGTTGCCATGCCATCACCCAAGAATAAGAAGATGATTAAAACAACAATAATACCTGTAAGAAGAATTGTAAATTCAACTTCTTTCATTGATTCGTGAATATAATCAGCGTCATCTTTAATAGTAATAATTTTGATACCGTTAGTTAATCTGGCATTCAATTCATCAACTTTAGCATGAACCCCTTTTGACATATTAATAATGTTTGCATCAGGTTGTTGAGAAACAACAACTACCGCTGAAGGTTTTCCACCTACCAAACCTAAGTTTTGATAAGTTTGAGCACCTAATTCAACTCTTGCAACATCTTTTATTTTTACATTAGATCCATCCATATTTGAACGGATAATGATATTTTCAAATTCTTTAACGTCATTCAAACGACCTTTTGTTTTTAATGTTAATTGTAAAGCGTGTTCTTCATCAGTTGGTAATGCACCCAATGAACCAGCTGCAACTTGAGTATTTTGAGCATTGATAGCCGCTTTTACTTCACTTGTTGAAACATTTAAACCTGCCATTTTTTGAGGGTCAAGCCATATTCTCATAGAATAATCACCCGCACCATAAACCTCAACATCGGCAACACCATCAACACGTTTCAATTCGTCTTTAATATAAATTGAACCATAGTTGGTTAGGTCTAATTGACTCCAATGACCTGATTCAGGATATAAAGTCAGAATCAACGCACCAGAACCTGCTGTTCTTGAAATTGCAGTAACACCAGTTCTTTGAACATCTTCAGGTAATTGTGATTGAACTTGTTGAATTCTGTTTTGGACATTCATCAAGTTAACGTTTTTATCTGAACCAACTTTGAAATACATATTCAAAATATATGTCCCGTCATATGAATTTGAGGACATATATGTAAGGTTTTCAACCCCGTTTAATTTATTTTCTAAAATGGTTGCAACTGAAGATTCTACAACTTCAGCACTTGCACCCATATATGATGCAGAAACTTGGATTTGCGGAGGAGTTACATCAGGATAACTCTCTTGCTTCAAACCTAATAAAGCAATCATACCCACAATCACAATACAGATTGATATTACCAAGGCAAATCTTGGCTTTCTTATAAAGAAAAATAATTTATCAAAATCCAGTTTCTTTTTCATTATTTTTTACCTTTTTTCTTTTTTGCATATGTTTCGGCATCTAAAATTTTCACTTGTTGTCCTTCCATAACGATACTTTGCACCCCTGCAACAACAACATCATCAGAGAATGACAAGCCCTCTTCTACAACCCAGTTGTTGTTAATATCGTCAGATACTTTAATATCTTTTCTAACAACTTTTAATACAGGTTTTTCTTCTTTAGCTTTGCCAAATAAACCTTTTTGAGCCTTTTTAGCTTTTTCAGGTTCAACAACCCATACATAATAACCACTCATAGCGTCCCCTTTTGTACACGCTTGAGGAACTGTCATATATGAAACTTCTTCAGGTGCAACAAGAACAACTTTCATATAATCGCCAGGAACTAAAATACCTTTTGGATTTTCAAATGTTGCTCTCATTTGAACTGAACCTGAGTTTTTATCAATTTGGTTATCAACAAAATTCACAACACCTGTGTGTTCATACCAATTACCATCACTGAATTGAACTTTAACTTCAACATCTTTGAATTTATCACTAGCTCTTAGAAGTTTAACAAAATCCGCACTTCTCAAGCTAAAAGTAACATAAACAGGGTCAGTACTTGAAATATTAACCAATGGACCTGAAGTTACTTGTACATAGTTGCCCTCAGTGATATTAACTTTACCAATTCTACCATCAATCGGAGATTTTATTGTTGTATAACCTAAATTAACCCTAGCTAATTCATAACGTTGTTTAGCTGCATCATATAACGCTTTATTAGCGTTTCTTGTAGCTAAACTTTCATCAACATATGAATGAGAAACCAAATCTTCTTTAATCAATTCGTTTGCTCTGTTTAATTCTTGTTGAGCGTTTTTATAAAGTGCATCATATTGGTTAACTGTTGCACGTGAGTTATTAACTTCTAATTCATATTCTTTTGGGTCAATTTGGAATAACACTTGACCTTTTTTAACAATATCACCTTCTTTGAAGTGTTTTTTCAACAAGAAGCCAGGAACCCTTGCTACAATATCAACAGAATATTTTGCTTCAACACGACCTGTTGATTCAGCTGAAACAAAAACTTTTTCATTCAAAGGTTTGTCAACTACAACTTCTTTTGGCATTTTCATAGCTTGAGTCATCATATACCCAAGCACACCTGTTGAAATTTTGTTATATATAATCGGTACAAAAATGATTAAAAGTACCGCATAAGCCATTTTTCGTCTTGATAATTTTATTTTCATAATTTTCTCCAATATTTTAGGGTAGAATTTTCTACACTAATGATATAAAAACTAGCTATTAATGTCAATAAAAACTTGCATTAATCCCCCAAGTATAGTATAATCAGTGAAACAAGTAGAAAAGGAAACGGGTATGACAAAGAACTCTAATGGTTTCAAGAATATGGAAAATAATTTAACTTTCCAAATTGATTATACTGCAAACTTTAACAAAGCTTTCCGCAGAGAGTTTCAGGATCAAGTAATCAAAGCTGATGTTACAACTGATGAATGTGCAATTTTATTTGCAATTGACTATAATCCTGACATTTCGCAATCAGAACTTGCAAAACTTCTATTCAAAGGAAAAGCCCACGTTGGAAAAATTCTTAACGATATGGAAACCAGAGGGCTTGTAAAAAGAATTGCAGATACAAGAGATAACATCATTATCAAACGAAATGAAATCACTCCAAAAGGAAAAGAAATTCTAAAACAAGGCTATACAGCTATCAATAAAATCAAAAAAGCCGTCGAAAACGAATTTTCAAAAGAAGATTTGGATCAATTCAAAGAGTATTTGAGAAGATATAGACAAGTTTTAAGAACTTTTGTTGATGTAAAACTTAAGTAAAAAAAGAGCCTTTTTAAAAGGCTCTTTTTTTAGTATCATTCTGAAACTTTTTCTTCAAGTTCTGTATCGCTTGTTATATCAGCATTTTCAGGTTCAACAATTTTTATTTCAGATTTTGGTTCAGGAGTGAAAAATTTCTTCCAATCAATCTTTTTTGTTTTTACCTTTTTTTCAGGAACACATTCAGTTTCCGCCACCTCAGATTTTTTCCTTTTCCACCACCAAGTAATTTTTTTCTTTTGTTCAGTTACTTCAACCTCAGTTTTTGGCTCCTCTATTTCCGCTTTTGTAGTTCTAATTAAAGGAATTTCAGAGTTTCCCAAAGCTTCTGCTTCCGATTTAACATCCTGTTTAACTTCAATAACTTCCTGTTTTACTTCTTCCTTAATTTCCCCTACAACTTCTTGTTTCGCTTCTGAAACTTCTTGTTTTACTTCTACTACGTCTTGTTTTACTTGCTCTACAAATTTTAACTCGTCAACCGGGTCAACAGAAGGAATTTCATCAAGAGCATTTTCTAGTTCTGCAGAAGTATCGTCTAAGAAATCTTGTTCTTCGTTCAATTCAATACCATCAACATCTTTTGATATTTCACTTTTTTTATTACGCTTAAACCAGCCAAACCAAGACTTTTTAGGTTTTTCCTGAATTACTTCTTCTGCTTTTTGTACAGCATTTTTCTCTGCTTCTAAAATATCTTCTAATGCTTTATCTGCACTTATATCAACTTCTTTTTGAATTGCTTCATCAACTTCAGGTTCAACAGAAGCTACCTCTTCTGCAACTTCCTTAACTTCTTCAGCTACTTTTTGAACCTTTTCAACCTCAGGTAATTTTACCTCTGCCGGAGGAATTACAACCGCAGGAACATCTGCAACTGATGTTGTAACCTCAGATTGAGTAACATTTACATCCACAGGAACTGATTTAACTTCATCAACAATCGCATCAACTTTTGCTACTTCTTGTTGTACAGTATCAACCGCTAATTGCTGATTTTTCACGATTTCATCTGCAATTTTATTTGTTTCTTTTGATGTAATCGGTGTAATCACTTTTGGTAAAGATGCTGATTTTTCAACTTTCTCCAATAAACTTGCCGGTTCAAATTCAATAATCTCATCATCATCTTTTAATACCAAAACTTTTCTTGATTGAACTGTATTAAATTCACTCAAATCTACTTGTGCGTGTTTTTCAACAATAGTTTGAGGAGTTTTTACAACTTCATCTTTAATTTCTTCTACTGTTTCTTCTATATCCTGAACAACTTCTTCCACCTGTTCAGCTTTTGTTTCAACAATTTCTTCTATTACGTCTTGAGTTTCTTCAACAATTTCTTCAACTTGTTGAACTTGTTCTGTAATTTCTTCTTGAACTTCTTCTACAACCTCTGCTACTTGCTCTTCAACTTGAGTAACTTGTTGCTCTACTTGTTCTTCCACTGTTTCAACTTCTTCAGTTACAGTTTCAACTACTTCCTCAACAGATTCAGAAATTTGTTCTTTTGGTTGTTCGTAAATAACCTCAAAACTTTCAGCCTCTTTTTGAATTGGTGCAGTAACAACAATTGGTTGAGCTTCTTCAACAACAGTAGCAACTTTTTCGACTTGTTCTGCTACTTCTTGTTTAACTTCTTCAACGACTTTTTCAAGTTCCTTAACAGGAGTTGGTTGAGGGGCAACCTCTAATGTCGGTTCACTTACGATATTTTCATATTCAACAGGAACAGATTGCGGTTGAATAGCACCGAAAGATTGTGCGGCAAGCATCTGTGCAATTGAAGTTTGACCTGTTGCAAGTTTTTCTGATGGATCAGTTGATAATTTCAAACCATTCACATTAGATGTTGCAATTTCATCACTAACAACAGGAGTTAGTGCTACAATTTTATAATTTGGATTTAAGTATTCAAAACTAACATTCATATCAACAAATGTAGTTCTGATATAGTCATACTCAGTTTCAACTTGTTTTGGAGTTAATTGGAAACCTGATGATATTTGACCATCAGCCAACTCTGCAATAACAGGGTTTTCATATGCTTTTGCCAAATCTGCCTTTACCCCTGAACCTAAATCTTGAAGAATTTGAGATTTTAAATAGTACAAATAATTACTCAAAGTTTGTTCTTTTTTAGACAAAGGTCTTACATCGTCATTGTAAATGTCATTCATATTGTTATGAACTTTTTCCAAATCTGCAAGTGCTAAATCTGACTTTCCTGATTTGTAATAAGCCAATGCTCTTAGATAAAGTACAGAATTATAGTTTGAAACATGCCTGTATAAAAGATTAGTTGTTCCATCAATTACGGATAGATAATCACCTTTTATATGCTGTGCAACTAACTTGTAATACATACTATTGTAATCATTCGATTTTAACTTAATTGCAGATTCAAAACTTGAAACAGCTAAGTTATAATCACCAATAATCATTTGATTTAAACCAATATAATAGTGGTAAATATGATAATGCGGATTGTATTTTATAGCTTTTCCAAAATATTCAATAGATTTTCTTGCATCATCTGCTGAGAATGTTTTTTCAGCTTTGCGATAGAACAATTGCCCTAAACTTGCAAAAGATTCAAAATCATATGGGTTATATTTCAAAGCAGTTTCAAATGAATGAACCGCATCATCGTATTGCTCCATTCCAGCCATAGCAACACCCAACAAATAATGACCCAAGTAATATTTAGGATAATTTGAAGTTACATATTGAGCCTTGAACACTGCAGCGTGAAAATCCCCTTCCTCAAGTTTTGAAATCGCATCCATAATATATTCATCAACACCTTGAGGGTTTAAAAGTTTTCCATATTTTTGAGGGCAATTTATTTTAGCAATATCTTCTTTTTTAGGTTTTGGCAAATAAATATGAGAATTATATTCAAATGCTTTTGCATAAGTAGATTCATATGCTGGGTTGTTTAAGGCTTTTTGAGCATACATCAAACGTCCGTACAAATTGCCCAATTCAGGGTTTTGATATTGACTTTGTTTATCAGCACCTAAAACAACGGCACTCAAAACCTTTGTTCCAGTTACAAATTTATCATCATCAGCTTTTAAAACGATTGCCTTTTGATAATCAGCTTCAGCTAGTCTAAATTGGTGCAACTCATAAAACGCATCCCCTCTCAATTTATAAGCCTCATATTTTTTAGGCTTTGAATTTATATAAGCAGTCAGATAAACAATTGCAGATTGATAATCTTTATTTGAGATTGCTTGTTCTGCTTTTTCTAAAGTTTCTTTATTTGCCTTAACTTCCTCTTGATTAACCTCAGAAATAGCAACAGGCTTATTCTCTTCTTTTGCCAACACAGTATTAGAAACTTCGCAAGCTCCTAAAAACATAACCAACATTAATAAACAAAGTTTAGTCTTCTTATTATTCATAAATACCCCTACAAAAACTGATTTTATAATTGAATTATACAATAGAAAATCCAAATTTTGAAAGAAATTACTCCAAATGTTTAATTTTGTATATAATTAAATTATGAAAAGATGTTTTTGGGTAGATGAAAAATCTGAAATATACGTGAAATACCACGACACAGAATGGGGTGTTCCAAAATATGATGATAAGGATTTGTTTGAATTACTTATTTTAGAATCCTTTCAAGCTGGTTTATCGTGGATTACTATCCTAAAAAAACGTGAAGAATTCAGAAAAGCTTTTGATAATTTCGACATAAAAAAAGTAATCAATTATGACGAAAACAAAATCTCAGAACTAATGAATAACCCTGGAATTATCAGATGCAAAAATAAAATTAAATCCGCAATAAATAATGCAAAAATATTCACCGAAATTCAAAAAGAATACGGAAGTTTTTCAAAATATATTTGGTCTTTTACAGATAACAAAATTATCAAAAATACAACTGGTGAAATTATAGTATCATCCCCACTATCTGATAAAATTTCAAAAGACCTCAAAAAACGTGGAATGAAATACGTTGGAACAGTTATAATTTATTCTTACCTACAAGCAATTGGGGTAATTGACGACCACGATAAGGATTGTTTTAAACATTAAAAAAGGTGCATTATCAAATGCACCTTTTTAATTATTTCCTTATAACATTACGAATGAACTGCCATTGTTTCTTCTTTTACAACATTACGTTTAACTTTACGTGTTGCTGTTCTTGGTAATGGCTCTTTTCTTACAACAATATTTACAGGACGTTTGTATGGAGCAAGCCTTACAGAAAGTTCCTTAACCTCATGATTGATAAATGATTGCAATTCATCATCATTTGTATATTGTGCCAAAACTTCTTCTGTTGGAACAATAACAGTCATCAATTCTTCAGTACCATCTTTTGCTCCATTTTTACGTGTTGCACCAAATACACAAATTTCTGCAAAATGCGGATTGTTTTCTAACACAGCTTCAACTTCTTCAGGGAATACTTTTTTACCACCTGATAAAACAACCATATTCTTGATACGACCAGTAATATACAATCTTCCATCTTCGTCAAACTCTGCAATATCACCTGTATGGAACCAACCATCTGGTTCTAATACAGTTGCTGTTAATTCAGGGTTATTATAATAACCTTTCATAACTGATGGACCTTTTACAAGTAATTCACCTGTTTCAGAATCAATTTTAGCTTCAAATGTGTCTAAAACAGGACCTACTGATAACAATTTTCTATCTTCACCGTGGTCAAATGAAATTACAGGGCTTGTTTCAGATAATCCATAACCTTGATAGATTTTAATACCAATTCTTTCAAAAAATTCACCAACTGATGGATCTAATGGAGCACCACCAGTCATAAATCCGTAGAAGTTTCCACCAAATTTTGCCAAAATGCTTCTGAATAATTGACGTTTAATATTTGTATCGGTAATATATTCAGCTGCTGCGTATGATTTTTCAAACAACAATTTTTCTTCTTCTGACCAAGATCTGATATCTGCTTCAATTGTCGATTTTAACAACTTCAAGAAAGCTGGAACAACAATCATAAAATGAATTTGTTTTTCTCTCATATCAGCCATTACATCGTTAGGTTTCAAACTCTGCGGATAGAAAATTGAAGAACCTCTATTCAAGAAAGTTGAAAAACCAACAGTCAATTCAAACAAATGGTTCATCGGAAGAATTGATAACAAATTCACACATTCATTTGGCATAATCTCAGGAAGAATTTTTGAAATAATTGCAACTTGAGTTAACATATTCCCAAAAGTTGTTTGAACCCCTTTTGGAGCACCTGTTGTACCTGATGTATAGATAATTAACGCAGTATCTTTTAATGATCTATGACGCCATTTGCAATCTCCACCGGATGGCATCGAATAGATACTTACCAATTTTGAATCATACTTTGGCTCATCTAATAAAATTAAATGTTTAATAGATGGAATTCTTTTTTGAAGTTCATATGCTTTTTCAACATACGCTTGAGAAACTGCTAAAACAGTTGGCTCACAGCTTGATAAAATCGATTCCATTTCATAAATAGTTAATTTTATATCTAATGGCACAGATACCAAACCTGAAATTACAGATGCGAATAAACAAGCACCCAATTCAGGCATAGACTCTGATAAAACAGCCATTTTTTCACCCTTTTGTAATTGCAAATCATTGATTAAATAATTCGCAAATTGTTTGGTTAAAAGACCTAAACCTTTATATGTCAATTCCTTCCAACCATATTTATTACGTTTACCAAGAGCAATTCTTTCGCCGTGTAGTTTTGTATTTTTTTCAAGAAGCGATAAAACATTCTCTCTCATCATAAGTTTATTCTCCCTATATGTCTAGTCAACTTTTTGTCTGAATGGTATTATAGCACAAAAATTTTAATTTTACTAAATTTTTGTATATTCTGCCCTCATAATACACAATTCATCACCTGTTCTGGCATTTTTAACAATATGCTCAGTAACTAAATTTTCTCTATCGTATTTCACCTGAGATAAAATATCTTCACCATATCCAACTTCGTGTTTGAAATTTAAATCAATAGATTTTAAAACATGAGTAGATCTAAAATCAAGATCAAGAGCTTCCATAGCCCAAGTAATATAAACCGTATTATTAACGTGATTATTGATATCTAAATCATCATATCTCACGTGGAATACTTTTTCTGAATCAGGCTCATCAAATGAACGAATTTTATTTAAAGATAAATCATCTTCTTGTTTTTCGTAAAGCGGGAAATCAGGATATTCATTGTGAATATTCAAAATAGATTTATCAGTTAAGTCAACGATTAACCAAGAAGAACCACCACGCATCAAAAGCTGTCCTGTTTTTGCATCATAAGCCTCAAAATCACGGTAAGCATTCATTCTATGACATCCACGACTTTCAGTAACCATTCTAATTTCTGACACTTGATGTGGATAATTTTCAAACTCAACTCTATAACGGGTTAAAAACCAACCACGTCCTTTTTTGTATAACTCATCCCAACAATAACGTGGATCATAATGATTGATACCTTTAGCTGCAATATCTTGCATATAACTAAACATAGCTGCAGGTTTTAAATAATATTGTTTATCACTTTCTCCAACTGCAATTGGATAGAAAATTTCTAAAGTTTTATTTTCAGTATCTTGTTCCAACATTATTGGCATAAGTTTACTCCTTATTAAAAACAATAGGCTCTACTGCATATTTTTCTCTAAATGCATCAACTTTTGCTTGGAATTCACCAACATCAGCAGCTTTTAATTGATTACGCAAAATATGTTTTGGAATTGATGAATGAATAGACTGAATAATATTTGTTGCAATATTAGAACAATGGTCAGAAATTCTTTCCAAATCATTTAAAATCTCAGCGTACACAAAGCCACGTTTAATATGAGATTTATCTTTTTTAACACGTTTAATGTGATTTTTCTTTGCAAAATAAGCAATATCATCAACAACTTGTTCTAATGGTTCAACGTGATAAGCCATATTCAAATCGTGAGCAACAAAAGCGTTAACCGTAACGTCAAACACTTCTTTTACTGCATTAACTACGTGTTTTAATTCTTCAATAGTTTCTGGCGATAATTCCCACTCTTTTCTGTGCATTTTTTGAGCAATATTTAAGATATGAATAGAGTGGTCTGCAATTTTTTCAAAATCAGAAATTGATAAAATAAGTTGTGAAATCTTATTACTATCTTCATCTGATAATTCTCTACCAGACAGTTTTTGCAAGAATGATTCTAATGTATCTTGATATTTGTCAATTAAAACTTCATTTTTGTTAATCAATTCTGCAACTTTTGGATTGTACTGTTTCAACATTCTAACTGACATTACAAGGGTATCTCTTGTAACTTTTGCCATTGTTGCAGTAACTTTATAGCATTGAGTAATAGCAAAAGATGGAGTCATCAATAATCTTTCGTCAATAATAACTTCTTCTTCATCTTGCTCATCTTTAACAAGATATAAAGCAAGTTTTTCCAAAGCTTTTGCAAATGGGTATAATATCAGAGTTGTTGCAACGTTAAATATAGAGTGAACAACCGCAATACCAAAAGGATTAATTGCTTCAGCGAAAGGATAATTAATCAAATAATGTCCAAAATAGTATAATGGAATAAATATCAACGCACCTAAAACGTTAAATGCAACGTGAACAACTGCAACACGTTTAGCATTAGTATTAACACCAATACTTGAAATAACAGCAGTAATACAAGTACCAATATTTTGTCCAACGATAATTGGAACAGCCATAGCATATGATACACTACCAGTCATAGATAAGGCTTGCAACATACCAACTGAAGCCGCTGAACTTTGAATAACAGCTGTTACAACAGTACCAACCAACAAACCAAATATTGGATTAGTAAATGCCGTTAACACTTGAGCAAATCTAGGATCATCAGCCAAAGGTTTCATCGCAGAGGACATCAAACCCATCCCAAACATCAATACGGCAAACCCTACAAAAAAGGTCCCAATATTTTTTTGTTTTGATGTATTAGCTTTTGACATCATAATCATAACTACACCAATTAAAGCTAAAATCGGTGTAAATGATTCAGGTTTTAATAATCTTATAAAGAAATTGGTACTTTCAATACCTGATAAACTTAAAATCCAAGAGGTAATTGTAGTACCAACGTTTGAACCCATAATAATTCCAATTGCTTGAGATAGCTTCATAATGCCTGAGTTAACAAATCCAACAAGCATAACCGTAACCGCAGACGAACTTTGAACTGCAATTGTTATACCTGCACCCAAAACAAGTGCTTTTATTGGATTTGATGTCATTTTCTCTAGCATCTTTTCCATCTTGCCGCCTGCGATTTTCTCTAAACCTGCAGACATAACAATCATCCCATATAAAAAGAATGCTAATCCGCCGCATAAGGTGAATATAGAAAAAATATCCATCTATTTTATCTCCGTATTTATTTTCATATTTCCGTATAACTTCCAAAAATTATTTTTAGCTACACAGAAAAATTGTCCTATAAATTACAAATTTTTTCAATAATTTCGTTACAGTACGATACAATTCAAATTCAAATCCAATAAAACTTTCACATAGAAACCTAGCTAAATATTTATGAGAATAAAAAATATATTTTAAAAATTATAATTTAATATTATGAATACAGTTAACAAATTACTAACAGCACTAGGTGAAGATACAAACCTAACTCCTGATGATTGGACTAACAAACATCTTTATCAATCAGGAATAAAAAAATGGGTTGCAAATATTTTACCTTATGAACTATTAACAAGAACCATAAAAGAGTCTATTGAATCAATTGTAACACTGTGCGAATGCTATGAATTTTACAAAACATTTCCAGAGAACATTGAAACTCCCAATTATGGAGACAACTGGGGAGTTAGAGCTAATTATATTGAAATAAATAACCGTGCAATTGCCAAAATGTATGGAAACATATGCAAAAACGGCATCTTAAGTTCAATAAAAATATTACCTGCAATTCCGCCATCAGCTAAAAGTTGGGCAAATTGTGTTATTCTATCTCAGATTTTTCCTAATATTTATGGTGATGGCTTTAATAAATTACCACACGAAGAAAATTCTATTTACGGAATTAAATTAGGGATTGGTTACAGCAGAAACATCATAAATTTTGATATTATTGATAAAATTTCACCAGAAGAACAATTTAAAGCATTTAACGATATTGCTCATTTCCACGGATTAAAAACTGGATTTAGAACAGTCATTTCTGCTGATCAAATAAAAGTTGCAAAAGAATACAAAAACGATATAACCTTTGATTGGAACAATCCAAAGCACTTGGAACTCTTTATTCAAGAACACGTTAAACTTATTAATTTAGGATTTGAAACAATTTTTATAGATTCTGCCAAACACATTGGGGGATACGATATGTCTAACTATACAGGAGTTGGAGCATTACCAAGTTATGAACAAATGCAATATATCTTACACGAAATCAGAGCTCGCTCAGGCAAAACAACCCTCAGTTTTGTCGGTGAAAAAAGTACAGGTGATTTTGAACGATATAAAAACCTTGGACTGACCTCAGGCACCGCATTTATCGAACCAGACAATTTTGACGAAGTTAAACACTGGTCCGAAAAATTAAAATATGAAAAAGAATATTCCCCTGGAGTTGAAGTTTCAAACGATAATGACGAAGGTGGAAGAAGTTATGAATCAAGGCTAAACAGAATAAACAATTCTCTTTTTGCTTACGAATATCCAAGCGATAAACTTCCAAGTTTTATGCAAATGGAAGACTTATTTCCACTAAGATACGACACAAACACTCACCACTTAATGATGTGCAACCCGTCATATTCAACAGATAACACAGCTCAAAGCCATTGGGAAAACTTATTTACAAAAGATGACGGAAGGGAATATAACAAAAAAGTTGCAGAATTATTTATTTACGCATTAAACTTATAGCCCTCAACAATCCAATTTCTAGCTTGTAGAGCCTGTTCTTTTGTTAATTGCGGAGTGTTTTCTAATGGATATTCCAGCCCTAAATTTTTATACTTTGAAACAGCCATACTATGGTACGGTAACACATCTAATGCAGTTATATTCTTCAAACCTTTTAAGAACTTACCTAATTCAAACAAATATTCTTGTTTAAAAGTAATCTCAGGAACTACAACATGACGAACCCACATAGGCTTTCTTTTATCAGATAAATATTTTGCAAACTCTAAAATATTTTTATTAGAATGACCTGTTAATTTTTTGTGTTCCGCTTCATCAATATGTTTAATATCTAATAAAACCAAATCAGTATATTCTAACAACTTATCAATCTTTTCAATATTTTCTTTTACAAAAGTAATTCCTGAAGTATCAAGTGCAGTATGGATTTTCTTTTCTTTTGCAAGTCTAAAAAGTTCTGTAACAAAATCAATTTGCAATAAAGGTTCACCACCTGTTACGGTAATTCCACCTTTACAAAACTCTTTCACGCCTTCATAACGCAAAATTATATCTAACGGGGACATCTGGGTTCCGAAATTCGCCCCTACCCCCCAAGAATCAGGATTATGGCAATATAAACATCTCATAGGACAACCTTGCATAAACACCACAAAGCGAATACCAGGACCGTCAACGGTTCCGCAAGATTCTATTGAATGTACATTCCCTAAAATTTTCTCATCCATAATTTTATTTTATAACAAAAAAAACGGAGCCGTAATCGACTCCGTCCTTTAAATAATTTATACAAGTTACATTGAACCGTGGAATGTTCTTGAAATAACGTCATCCTGTTGTTCTTTAGTTAATTTAGTGAAATTAACCGCATATCCAGAAACTCTAACTGTTAATTGAGGATATTTTTCAGGATGAGCTTGAGCATCCAATAATGTATCTCTGTTAAAAACATTTACGTTAAGATGGTGTCCACCTTTTTCAACATAAGCATCTAATATATTTATTAAGTTTTCTTCTTGTTGTACTGTCATATATTTGCTCCTTATAGTTTACTAAATTCTTTCAATTGTTCAGGTTGTTTAACCTTATGAACAAGTGGTGTCATATAGCTAGATTTTGAACCCACACTAGATTCACAACAACCGCAATCAAGGCTTACACATAAATCTAAATCGATATCACCAACAAATAACTCATCTTTTCCAAGAGCATTTGGAATAATTGAGAAAGTATTAGAAATACCGTCTTGAGCATCATTGAATGGTAATTTTGCAACAGATGCTAATGAAGCCACTGCACCATTCGTATCTCTGCCGTGCATTGGATTTGCACCAGGAGCTAAAGGCACACCCATTTTTCTACCATCTGGAGTGTTTCCTGTCTTCTTACCATAAACTACATTTGATGTAATTGTAAGAATTGACATTGTAGGAATTGAGTTTCTATATGTGTGATGTTTTCTAATTTTTGACATAAAGTTAGAAACTAAATCTACTGCTAATTGGTCAACTCTATCATCGTTATTACCATATTTAGGGAAATCACCCTCAATATCGTAATCAACAACAATACCATTTTCATCACGAATTGCTTTTACTTTTGCATATTTAATAGCTGATAAGGAATCTGCAACTACAGATAATCCAGCAATACCAGTTGCAAAATAACGTTTTACATCTCTATCGTGTAACGCCATTTGTGCTCTTTCATAGCAATATTTATCGTGCATATAGTGAATACAATTTAATGTATTTACATACAAGCCAGCAAGCCATTCCATCATATTATCAAATTTTTCCATTACTTCGTCAAAGTTCAAATATTCAGAAGTAATAGGCTCATATTTTGGACCAACTTGTTCTTTAAGTCTTTCGTCAATACCGCCATTGATTGCATAAAGCAAACATTTAGCAAGGTTAGCTCTAGCACCAAAGAATTGCATTTCTTTACCAACAACCATTGATGATACACAACAAGCAATTGCATAATCATCACCGTGAGTAACTCTCATCATATCATCGTTTTCATATTGAATAGATGATGTTGTAATAGAAATATGTGCACAATATCTTTTGAAATTGTGTGGTAATTTTGTTGACCAAAGAACAGTCAAGTTAGGTTCTGGTGCTGCACCCAAGTTTTCTAAAGTGTGTAAATATCTGAAAGAGTTTTTAGTAACTAAAGGTCTTCCATCAACACCTACACCACCAATAGACTCAGTAACCCAAGTAGGATCACCTGAGAACAATTCGTTATACTCTGGGGTTCTTGCAAATTTTACAAGTCTTAATTTCATAATGAAATGGTCAATCATTTCTTGAGCTTCTGCTTCAGTAATAATACCTTCTTTCAAATCTCTTTCGATGAAAATATCTAAGAATGTAGAAGTTCTACCAATACTCATTGCCGCACCGTTTTGTTCTTTAACAGCAGACAAGTATCCAAAATATAACCATTGAATAGCTTCTTTTGAGTTTCTTGCAGGTTTTGTAATATCAAAACCATAAATTCTACCCAATTCAGCCATTTCGTTTAAAGCTCTAATTTGTTCAGAAATTTCTTCGCGAAGTTGAATAACATCAGCTGTCATTTCACCTTCTAGTGATTTAAATTGAGCTTTTTTATCTTCAATAAGTCTATCAATACCGTACAAAGCGATTCTTCTGTAATCACCAATGATACGACCTCTACCATAAGCATCAGGAAGCCCTGTAATAATTGCAGAGTGTCTTGCTGCTTTCATCTCTGGAGTATAAACATCAAAAACACCTTGGTTATGTGTTTTTCTATATTTAGTAAAGATTTCAGAGATTTCAGGAGCAACTTGATAGCCATAAGCCTTACAAGCACCTTCTGCCATTCTAATACCGCCATATGGTTGCATAGAACGTTTCAACGGAGCATCAGTTTGCAAACCTACAATGGTTTCTAAACTTTTATCGATATAACCAGCTCCGTGAGATGTAATTGAAGATACAACATCTGTATCCATATCAACAACACCACCATTTTCACGTTCTTTTTTGAACAAATCACAGCATTCTTGCCATAATTTTATAGTAGCTTCGGTTGGCTCAGCTAAAAAGCTAGAATCACCTTCATATAATGTATAGTTATTTTGTATAAAGTCCCTAACGTTGATTTCGTTATTCCATTTGCCGGAAACAAATTCAGATGTAGGGTAAATTTGTTTTGTTTCTAAAATTGTTTCTGTCATTTTCCTTCTCCCATAATCAATAATAATTGTATTTTTTACACGCATTATTTTGAATTCATGGAATATTATACACAATAAATCCATGAAATCGACATTTGTAACAAGAAAATTATACAATTTGTTACGTTGACAAAAAATAACCTGAAAGGGTAGTTATTAGAGGATTTGAATAACTATTTCGGGGCATTCAATAGCACAGAAAATAGATTAAACTCAACGTATAAAATGAAAGGACAAAACATGCTAAATTTATTTTTAAAATGGATTGCTTACACCCTTGCTGTAATATTTGTAGCTTGGGTTATTCCTGGAATTAGTGTTGAGAATTTTTTAAGTGCAATGTTTGTTTGCGTAATTCTTGCATTGATTAACACATTCATAAAACCTGTTTTACAATTTATATCTTTTCCACTTACAGTATTAACATTGGGACTTTTTGCACTGGTTATAAACGCTTTACTTTTAATGTTTGCAGGTTGGATTGCACCAGGATTTGAAGTCGATGGATTTTTAAGTGCATTACTTGGCTCAATACTTTTATCTCTGTTTGCAATGGGGATAGACAGAATTGGAATGAAATCTGACATATAGCTAAAACCATTGTAAATATATGTAAAAATAAGATTTAAATACTAGCAAAATCAAATATTCTCATATTTAATGAACTACGTAAGGGGTTTATAAATATGAGAATTTATAATATTTCAAATTTTCGAGGAAATACTGCTGTTCAACAATTAAAAAACACTGTAACCACACCGTTTTTTAATCAACAAGTTTCTTTTACTGGAGTAGAAGACAGGTTTGAAAAATTAAAAGAAAAAAGAGAAGAAGAATTTGAAAAAGAGAAAAGAAAACATTCAAACATCTCAAATTTATTCAAAGATGGCACTATCGAAATCCCTGAAAATGAACTTAGATTTTTGGATGATTATTTAGCAGAAGAACAACGTATTATTGCAGAATACGATGAAAAAATTGCAAAAGTAAAAGATGGTTTTTGGGATAATTGGTTTTCTTCCGCAGAAGAAAAACGTGCAAAACTCAGAAAAGAAAAAGAAGAAGCTCTAAGAGTTGCACATAGAATGCAAAAATACTTTGAAGAAAGAGAAAAAGACACAATAAAATTAAAAATCAAATACAGAGAAATGGCTGAGAACTTGAACTTCAGCAAAGAAGTTTTAGCAGCATTTGAGGCTTCACAGCAAGCAAGTGATAAACGTTTGGAAATTATACATAGAAGAGAGCAATTAGCGGGGAAATTTGGCTTAAGTAAACTTGCAGGATATTCGGAAGAAAAAAATATCTTACAACAAATCTTTATTGATCCGCTTGATGATGAAAAAGCTGGGAAAATCCCTAACAAAAAAATCCCAAATGCTATTCTTTTCTATGGCCCGACAGGTTGCGGGAAAACAACATTTGCAAAAGCTTTAGCAGATGAAACTATGTGTAAATTTGAGCCTCTAAAAATTAGAGGAGCCACTCAAGAACAAAGAGAAAAATTTCTAATCGACAGTTTAATTGGTAAAAGATCTGTAACCAATATGTTTTCAAGAGAGCCAGGTTTACTGGAAAAAGCTCAAAAAACATACTTAGACACCAACGTTAGAACAATAATTCTAATCGATGAATTCGATAGATTTTTTGGAGATAAAACTTCAAAAAGCTTCTTAAGAGAATTGAAAGGTATAATGGAAAATTGTTCAGAAGATTATCACGTAACACTATTCTTGGCAACAAACAACCCTCAAAAAATACCTTATGAACTATTAAGCTCACACAGAGTTGGACTTAAAGTCAACTTAGATCCACCTGACAAAAAGAATACGGTAGCTGTTATTGAACACTATATCGGGGACTGCGATACAGATGGAATTGATTACAATAAAATTCTTGAACAACTTTTCAAATATGCTCCTGATGAAGTTTATAGTAACACTCACTTACAAACAATTTGTTCAATTGCAACTGATGAAATTAAACCTGCAAACGAACCATTAACAACAGATATGATTTTAAAAGCTATCGAAACTTTTGAATCATCACAAGATAATCACGATTTAATCAGGATTACAAAAAAACATCTTCAACAATACGAAGAAGACAAAAAAATTATATAAGGATAAAAATGCAGATTCCAAAAATAACAAACAATAATTTCCAAAACTTTGGAAATGAAAAATCTAAAAAACAAAAAATAATTAACACAACTGCAACTATTGCAATACCAACAGTTGCAGCACCATCTGCATTTTTATTAGTTGATAATTTCACAAAAAGAAAAGATTATAAAAATTCTGTAAACTCTATACTTGACCAATTTAATAGAGTAGTAGAAGAAGATGCTAACAAGCACGCAGAAAAAGTTAGAAGTTGGGGAGAAGAAGTAACGGATCTTGATCTTAAGGTATATAGAGAACTTGCGGAAAGAAAACATATCTCAACTTATAGACCACAAATGGATACACTAAAACAAGCCCGAAAATCATACATGAAAAAATGGTTAATAACAGCAACAGGACTTGGTATTAGTATTGGGGCATTAGCTTTAGCTATAAAAAACAAACCAAACAAGCAGACTACACAACCACAAGAACAAACATCACAACCAGAAAAGCAAGCAACGTTGCCACAACAACCAATAGCAACACCACATTTTCAAACTTTTCAAAAACCAACCTTTGGTCAAATCTCTTTTACTGGGATAATTGGAGAAATTGCAGATGAAATAGATTCTGACACAAAAGATACTTATACACGATTTATAAACGGAGAAAACCCTACAGAATCTGAGCTTTCCAGTGCAAAACTAATTGCAGGACTAAAATTAAAAGACTGGCCAAAATGCTTAGACGAACACAACAGATACCTATATGGGATAGATGATGGGCTTCCTGTACGTAGCAAACCGACAACTGACAGAGAATATCATAGAATTCTTATAAATCAATATTTCCCAGTTCCAGAAACTCCACCTAAGTATTACAGAAATTATGACAAATGGTTCGACACAGAAACTTGGCAAAAATATCAAACTTGGCCTGAATATATTGAAAAATCTTTGATAAATGAAAGAATGCAAAATCTTGTTGAAAAAGAAAAAATCCTTATTTTAGCAAGAGAAAAAAGAGAACAAGAATTAATTGCACAAAGAAATATTGCATCTGCTTGTTTCAAATTCAAAATGAATCAAGAATTTCTAACTGACTTTAATTCTAACGATCCAAAGGTTTCAGTAAAAAATGCCATAATGATTCAAGGCGGAACAAAAAGAGATCGTGAAGACAATTTAAAATGGCTTGTTGGGAAAGCTCAAAACGCAAGATTTGTGCATATTAAAGATGAACAAGACTCAAACCCAAACTTATTAAATAAAGTTTTAACTGCGGTAGAAGAAGCTCAAGAAAATTACGAAAAAAGCAAACACCGTACAATATTGTGGGTTGATAATTTTGACCAACTATTGTTAGACACCCCAGATAACGCAGAAATTATTGGAGATATAAAAGCGTTACTAAGTGAGGCAAGTAGCGAATACAAAACAACCATCATTTTTGAAACAGGTATCGATACAAGAAAAATGAATCCGATTGCCCTACAAGAACACAGAACAAAAAAATTTAATATAGATAAAGATTCAAGTATCGAATTATTGAAAAAATTGGAATCTGAATATATTCGCTCTCATATCAAAAAAATGAAAAATTCCGATGGTTATATTTTCCATTACAAACCATTCAGTGAAGAAAAAGTTGAATTATACCTTGGCAAATTTGGATACCAACCAAACGTGTTGTGGGTACAATCTCAAGATGCAGAAATAATCTCAACAGTTATCAATAATTTCGATGTTATAAAAACTATTCCAAAATTCAAACAAGTTAGTAAACTTCATTTTCCAAAACCATTCCAGACTAAAGGACTGGATTCTTCAAAACTTTACTACACCTATGAATTAACTAAAGATGGTCAACCAATTTACGAATACCGATTATAATTAAGCAACAGCATTTAAGCCGGCTTTTTTATACATATGAATTTTTGATTTTTCGGAAGCAAAAGTAGCCTCTTTTAGCTTTTCAGCTTCTCTTAGCATAGCAATTGCTGAAATGTCATAAGTTCCAAGAAGAACCGCTGTTGTAAGATTATTTTTCCACGGAATTTTACTAAAAGACTTTCTCTCTCTTGTAAAACTTGCAAATAAAACATTCACCAATACCATCAAAGAAAGCAATCCTAATTTTTTAATTCCTGAATGTTTATCATAAACATATTCATCCATTTGCCTGGATGTTGTACTAACTTTTACAGGCTTTTGAGATGCTTTTAATTCGTTATATTCTTGTTTTATTGCTTTAGACGGAAAAGTAATATACATTATACCCCCTTATATCCGAATTCAGATTTCTCTTCTTCGAACTTTTTGATTGTTTCATGCCTGATAACAGGATTTGTTTGCCTAATTAGTTTTATGACATCATCCATTGTCGGATTATTTTTTGGCAATCTTAAAGTAAGAATTTCTTCGATTTGAGTATTATTATACGCTCTGTCAGGTTTTACTCTTTCAAATTCATCAACAACACGTTCAATATCGAACCCTTCAATATCTTTTTGACCTGCATAATATTTAACAATTTCACGAATTTCTTGTCTTTCTGCTGGACCCATTGGAAGTTTTATTTGTGCTTGTTTTAGAATTCTATCATCAATTAGCAACGGATTGTTAGTTGTTAAGAAGAAAGTTACGTTGCTATTTTTCGCACAATCCTTAACCAAAGCTAAAAATTCATTCATAAATTTTGGATCATTTACAAAAGAATCCTCAAACTCATTCAATTGAATAACAGTATGTCTATTTTGACGTTTTGCATCTTCAACAAAATCTTTTATCTTTTGCAAATCACGATCTTCCCTTGTTGACATTGTTCTTGCTTTATACCTTGCCCCCACAGATTGAGAAGCCGCTTGACCTATTAAAGTTTTTCCAACTCCACTAGGTCCATAAAATAACACCAAATTAGGAATACTATTTGTATCATTATTTTTCACAGGATCCACAAAGCAATACTTCATCGCAACAACAGCCGCATCATATCCCGCAACACGATTTAAACCAAAATCTGAACGTGCTTCACTATTCATACGCTCCCTTGTTTTTTGCAATAAGTCTTTCAGATTTTTCTCCATATTGGCAATATCAGCAGCAGACATCTTTCCGTTAATAAGATTTGTTCGGGCATTTGTATTCTTTATGTCCTTATTAACTTTATCAGAAGCAGCTTTTATTGCTGCGTGATTACGTTTTCTCCATTTGTCAGCTAAAAGATACGATGTTTCACTTGTCATAATAGCCAAGTTATACAAAAATTCTCTATCTTGGAACTGTTTTACAAAATCGTGAGAATTAAGCTTATCCAAATTCACACTATTTATAATTTCTTGCTGTGCTTTAGTTAATTCTTGAGATATTTCAGGATCTTTTGCAATTTGTTCACCCAAAGCTTTTATAGTTTCTGTTGCTTCTTTTGTAACCTCATTAGCATCAATGAAATTAAATACTTCATACAATACAGTATTTAACAAAGATATTTTTATCAAGTTTTTAAAATATTCTTTTGTAGATTTTTCATCCATATTTTTGGTCATAATTGCACCCTGAAGCAAACTTGTCGCAAAAATAATCCCTAATCTTGAAAGATGAATATTTTCAGACAAGAAGTACATAGCCTTACCCAAAGTTGCAACCTTATCTTTAGGTAATTTTTCAATAGCAGATTGAATATCTTCAGGGTTATCAGTATCTAAAACACCCGCACCAGGGAACACTTTAAACAAACCTAAAGTTACTGCATATATCCCTGTATTAATCAATTGGGTCTTGGTGTTCATAGTATCATTTTCGTAATTTTTTACATAACCCCAACCCATTTTTTCGGTAATTGCAGTACTTAAAGTTGCATTAACCCCACGAACAGCAGAAGTTACAGGAGCACTAGCTGTACCACCTGAGGCTGCATGACCGCCTAAACCTAACCAACTTATTAAATATTGAGCACCTCTTACCCCAATATAAGAACCCATAGAATATTGTTTACCCATATACAACAGACTTGGAACATGTGCTACCCCAAGAGTTCTCTGTAATGAGAGAAACATAATTGCCTGAGTTCCTCTTAAAAGCCAAGTATCAGCACCAACTGCAGCACCTTCACCCATAGCTGCAGAAATTCCTGCACAAGCTAAACTTGCCCCGTGTATAATCAAATGGCATTTTTTCTTTTGTTCAGACGTAACAATACCACCAAAAGAAACTGGCTGACTGTATTGCCCCATTACAAGCTGATTTTGAGATGGAAATGCTTGTATAATTTCCCGCATCGCAACCATTTTATCTTTCTCTTCTGCTGACAGATTTTGTTTTTGCATCAATTGTGCAAGCTCTTGTTCTGCACGGGCTCTGAAAAATATAAACATAGTCTTCTGAGCTTTTTCATCCTGAAGAGCTTCTTGCAAGAGTTGAGGATTATCAAACATTTGACCATTATTATCTAAATTATGATTATAATACTCTTTTGCAAGCCTGTAATCACCCAAATCTTTCACAGAAACTTGTTTAATTTCAACATTGTTACTTGCGTGGTTTTCATTATATTTTCCACGCAAGTACAATGTCGATAAACGTTCATTTACAGGACTTATTACAGGTGATATTTTCATCCGATATTATCCTTCGATAACTGAATTAAACCATTCTTTAATAGATTCCCATACAGTGTGATGAGCATCAGGATTTTCAGCAACAGTTTCTGCAATAGAACCTGAAATTGCTTCAGTTGCTACATCTGCATTATTATGAGCAAGTCCTTCCATAAATTCTTGCATACTTTCAACAGGAGCAGCCTTAACTTCAGGTGCTGGATAGTTTGCAATTAAGTATTTTTCAGTCTTTAATTTTTCGAAGAAATCTGCAATTTCACCTAATGATTTATCTTTTAAATGGTGATCTTTCATGAATTCTCTCAAATTTTCATCTAAAGCAACTCTAGAACGACTACCATCAGGTTTTACGATATCAATAATTTCTCTACCATAAATATCATAATCTTTTGAGTAATCATACTTATTTCCACCAATTGGTTGTCTGTAATCTAGAGAATCTAAGATTTTTCTCATTATAGTTCGATTGTCATCTGGATCAACTGGAGTTCTATAACCAACATTTCGAGCAGCATCATAATCTTCTGGAGTTTGTCCATGTTTTTCTATAAATTCAGAACGTGTCAATCTGCGTGGAGAAACATACCCACCAGACATTGATGAACCACGGAAAGCCGGAGATATTACATCAGGAACAACAATATTATGAATTAAACCATCAGCACCTCTAACAGCTGTTAATTTAGCTTCTGGGTCAATAAACACACCGTTTTCAACGTCAATATATTTGTTGTGCATCAAATCGATATCTACTGAACCATCGTAATTTTTGAACACACCTTTTTCAACATCAGCATAATCATACTTGCTTGCATCAATATCAATTGGAGTTCCTTTAATTTTCAAGACACCATCATCAGCATCAGCGACAACAGTATCAGTTTCAACTTTGAAATCATCTGTACTCATCAAATAAGTTCCATCAGGAAGGAAAATATGTTTTGCATATTCACTATCCTCAGCAGAACCTGCAACAATTGCAAGTACAAATGGTGCACCTACAAAACCAATAAGAGTTAATAAAGCTAAAATGTCGTCTTTGTCAGGACCATCACCTTTACCTTTGAAATTAACCGGATCAGCAGATTTCACAAAAACATCATTTGACAAAGTTGATGCCATAGCCGGATTTGTAGCCCTAAATTTATCATTGGAAAACGACGGAATAGCTACATTATTCCCTAACGAAAAAGTGTTAAACTGTATATTCATATACCCTCCTAAATTTACTCCTATTAAGACCTATCAAAAAATATTTTGCTACTCACTAACAGACCGTTTTACAAAAATTTACACAACAATAATACCACCAAAAAGCACCAAAAAATAATATATTAAAAAAATATACAAATAAATTAACAAAACAGAAAAATTTAGCAAAAAATCGGATTGGTTTATACTTAATATACATGAAAATTTCATGGTGAAGGTATGAACTTATCTGGAATAAGGTTAGGAAACGGAATAGCAAGACAATATAAAAACGCAAAAATTAGGCGTAGATTTTTTGTTGCTCAATCTGGATTGAGCACTTGTGCTGCGGCTATTAGCATTAAAGAAAGTGTACCTCAAGGGACTGTAATCTTTTCAGGGGCAACTGCATTATTCTTATCTATGGCAAAAAAATACCATAATACTGTAAAATCACTAGAACCAGCTTATCAACAAATCGTACAACGTGCTAATAAGATTTTTAAAAAGTAAAATTACTTTTTAACCTACATCTAAGAAAGAGCTTGAGAATACATTCCCATTAAGGTTGAGATTAGGTCATTGTAAGTTTGTTTATCTGCAACACCATTCATTTCTTTACGCATAATATTACCTGCGTTATAGGCTTCTTGTTCATCTTTCAAAGATTTTACACAAATTGACTTAATCTGTGCTTTAAATTTTTCCATTCCGCCATATTTTTGAATTGTTGCTAGAGCATTTGGATCTTTTTCGTACTGCATACCTTTCAAAGTTTCTTCAAAAATCAAATCAAAAATCGCATTAATTGTTTGCTTTTGAGTTACTGGATCTTTGCCGAACTTCATAAATTCACCAAGTTTTTCTGGTGTAACTTTATCGGTAACAGAATCCATAAACTTGTCATAATCATCAGTGTTATTTAATGGGTAGTTTGCTTCTTTAATATATGCTACTGCTGAATCTGTAACACCTTTATCTGTTAATCTGTCTGTTATACGTTTTTGAATAAAGTTCATAAAACGTGCTTCAGGGGTCGGTGCACAGTGAGGCATAACTTCTTTTGTTTTTGTATATTGGATAACGTGAGTCATTTCATGAGTTGTTTTATCAAGAAAAGCTAAGACTTCGTTTTTGTTGTTGTAATCAACATCAGGAATAAACACCTCAATACTTATCAAGTTACCGTTTGTATCATAATTCGGTCTGGTTACAGCAGCTTTTTTCATATCAACTCCAGGACGATTTGGTTGCTGATATTCAGACATTGAACGAATTTTTACATTATCAACCCCTAAGTGTTTGTGAATAAGTTTTTGAACTTCATCAGCGGTAGCATTTTTAGCATCAACAAGAGCTTTCAAATCCTTACCGAAAGCTAGTGCCAATTGTTCATTCCCTGATAATTGAGGCTGAGCAGTTGTTGTAGCTGGCTTAACTGATGGAGTAAATGTATCACGTTCCAAACCTTTAAAAGCAACTTGTTGCTGAATAGGTCTATTTTGTACGTTTAAATAAGCTGAACTTGTTCCAATCGAATTAATTTTTGATATCATGATTTCCCCTTGATTTTATACATATATAAAAACATTAAACCGAAAATTTTTGCCCTTTAAATTAATTCGAATAAGGCGTTTATTATATAATGTAATAAACATAAAGAAAACGCCGTTTAGAACTTATCTAAACGGCGTTTTTTGTTAGTTTTAAAATTTGTTAATTTTTAGCTTCGCTAAATAGTTTTGCCATTCCCACTTCATTTTTTAAATCATAAGGGAAATCACCCGCTACAACAGCACGATGAACTTCACAAACTTCATTATCTGAATACTTATCTAAATTTTTCAATAAAGCTTCTTGAGCAACTTTTACTTTATCTTCAGCAATTCGGATTTTTTGTTTGCAAGATTCAATAGCTCTACCATATCTTTCAGCCAATTCTACCATACCAAATTTTTCTGAATCAGCTTTCAATTTAGACAATTCTTTAATTCTTGATTGAAGTTCAAAAACATCTTCAGCAGCAGCACGCACTTTGCGTTTGTAAACACCTTCAGCCTTTAATGAATAGAAGATATCAGCAAGTTTTCTTGCAATTTGTTTTACACCTTTTTCACCAATTTGAGCAGGATCTTTTGCAAAATCGTCATTCAACATACGTGTAACAGTAGAAACACCTTCATATTCTAACTCTTTTAAGCCCATTCTTGCAGGTTCAAAAGATGCACGGGATAAAGTCATTTCCCCAGGAGTTCTAGCTGTAATTTTTGCAAACTCATCAGCAATCGGTTTTAAGATATGTTTGTTACCTTTTAAAGTTGTAACTAAATTTGCTTGAAACGAAATACTTGGAGAACCAACAGAATTGACTGAACTATTCATAAAAACCTTCCTTTTTTAAACACTTATATTGAGTACCGTATCGTTGTAAAGCACCCTAAAAAATAAAATTGCCACATTTTTACAATAAAATTAAGAATTGTTACAAATATTCAAAAACCCTATATATCAAGACTCTCAGTATATAATTTATATATACAAACGCAATATTCATCACGCAAATGTTTTATTTATATTATAAGGAGCGTGAAGATTATGCCAGAGAGTGAAAACAAGATTCAAATTGCTAACTTTGGACACATCGATTGGAATAATTTATGGAGTGCTGTACTCACTTTGAAATAGAAGCACCTACGGAGAAATCTTTGTGGCAAAGATTTAAAGAACTTACAGGCCTAGACACACTCTTTGGATAATTTCACACAAAAATTTTATTATCATATATAAAAGTACAACAAGGATAAAATTATGATTAGAATATCTAAATTCACTTTAAATCAACAAACAGGCGAAAAAGGTGATACGACCTCTGTTAATAAATCTAACATTAATATCGGGCAAGAAATTAATGGAGTACTTATTGATGGTAAAATTGGTAATTTTAGACAAGGCGGTAAGGGTACCTGTGAACTTTTAGCAATGATACTTGGCTTAAAATATCAAGATTGGGGTCGAGAAGGTTTTGCTGAAGCAGTCAAGCCTGATAACCAAGGAGGAGCTTATGTAACCCTCCATGATAATTACAACATTTGGGATAACGAAGAATTTAATAAACCAAAAACCTATCATATTACTAATGAAGAAATCTTACAAGCCAAAAGTTATAACTATCTACCTAATGATGAGATTTCGAAGATACGCTCAGATTATGAAGAAGGAAGAATTGATAGTAAAACATTTGAAGAACGATTGAATAAACTCCTAAATGCGAATTTAAAGAATAGATATTCAACAGGTGATGATGATGTGCTTGCTGTTGAATTGGCTGTTGAAAAATCTATAATGAATAATTATACAAACAATAGGGATATGTATAAAAGTATATTTGCAAAATGCGAAGTAACTGACCCCTTAAACTCCTATTACTATCAATTAACCAGATTATCTCATGGGCTCTTGATTGGTGACAGATCAGGCCAGTTCGAGTGTAACATAAGCACTTGGGGGCAAAATGATAAAAAATTTGCAAATCTTTTAGAATATCTTGAGCATAATTTAGATAAAAAAGAAATAACTGCCTTAGTAGGTTTTCGTAAGCAAGCTAACTTATCACTAAGCGGTGTTGGTCAAAATTATTTTACCGATAATATATTGTATGATGAAGAGATACTAATAGGTCACGCTTATTCACTTAAAGGCATTGAAACTGACGAATCAGGGGTTAAGTTTGTAGAATTTGTTAATCCACATAATTCTTCAGATATAAAAAGACTTCCTTATTATATATTTTTAAAAAATTGTGAAATTACAGTATCTACTACAAGTAAAGTTTATGATGAAATTTATGAATATTGTAATAATTCTAAAAATGATGAAAAGATTGATATAGATGTATTGATAAAAGAAGAACAGGAAAAACTACAAAATGCATTTATTCAAAAAAATTATAATGAATTTGTAAAAAGGCTTATAGACGCACCTGTAGAAGAAAAAGAATTACTTGTAAAAGAATATTTTAATAGCTTCAAAGTATTTACCGACCCGAGCGAAAATTATAAAGAGAAAACCTTATTTGCAGATTCTATGATAAATAAAATTGAAGATTTGATTTTAACATTAGATAAGCAAGAATATGGTTGGGGTAACGGTGAAGCGAAAAAAGCATTAATAAAACCTTTAGCTGATAACTTAAATGAGGCATTAAAAGTTCAAGAAGGGGACGACTGTAACAAAAAGCATAAAGAACAACGTGAAAATTCTTATAATAATATACTAAATGAGTTAGATGCCTTGTTATACACAGATGAACAAGTTATTATAGAAAATTTTAAAATTTTACTTAATAAATACAAAGAATCGATTACGGCAAACCTTGATGAATAATTACGGGCAGACCGGACATTTTCAAAAAAGGTAATTTATTGAATGTAATTTATTTATTTATTGTCTACACATCAAACAAGCTCTATGCTGCAAACTAACAGAAAGAGAGAGAGAGAGAGAGAGAGAGAGAAATCCTTATTGGGGTTTCAAAAGGAAAATCAAATGCTGAAATTGGTAGAGAGCTTTGTTTGAGTACATTTACAGTTAAAAACTATGTTTCTAAAATTATTGAAAAATTAGAAGTAAAAGACCGAACTCAAGCTACAGCTAAAGCCATTCAATGTGGGTTGGTTACTGAATAAAGATAAGGGACCCGTCATCGAATCCCAGTTAGTCAGCATGAAAAAGATTTATACAATTATTTTAACTGTACTCATAAAGGTTTATAAGATGCCGTTTGGAATGTTTTTAGATGTCTAAATGGACTATTTTTTACTTTTTAATGAATAATAAATCAAATATACAATTGTAAATATATTAACAAAAGTCCATATTGTTCGACCTAAAGGAAATGGGAATATAGGGTTATAAAGAATTACGATTGCAGTTAAGATAAAATTTGTGTCGATATCATTTTTTGATGAAACAAAAATCTCACGGAGCAATCCAAAAGATACTATAAACCTTAGTAAGATATAATAACCATATGGTAATGGTAAAATAGCGATAAGTAAAAGTAGTATATAAAAATATATCATTATTATCCTTTTTTAGCGCTTAAAATTTTAGCATATTTAAATATTAGATTGGTTATTTTTGTTGAATTAGCTGACAACTTCTTTGTCGCATCTACCTTATTTTTTGGAATTTCATATAAATCATTTTGAGTAATAAGTGTTAAATCCGCATAAATATACGAGATTATTTGACAATGAAGTTCTGTTATTTTTGCTAGACTTGTTAATTGTTTCACAGTATCATCTTCTATGTATGTTTTTATTACACCTAAATCTCTAATAATTTCTGTATATATTACAAAACGACTGAACAATAAATCCTCTATATTTTTAGGAGAACAGAAATAGGTCTTAAATCTTTGGCTAATATTAGTATTTTCGAATTCAATATTATCACTATTTTTCATTAGATATACTAATAAATTAT
>JAZSDA010000059.1:0-70750 GCA_045530955.1 Candidatus Gastranaerophilaceae bacterium | reverse complement strand
ATAAGTGGTCTTTTTTGTGTTGTACACTTTTGTAAAAGAGTTTTAATTTTCCAAACTCTTTTTGCGTACTTCTTCATCTTTAATAAATTGACAAATTTCTTCAAGTCTTGTATCTTCCATTGCATCAATCAGACTTTGAATATCAGTAAATTTACCCAAGGCAAAACCTGTTTCAGCTAAAAGAACACAGTTATTACACAATCTGTAATTACCATAACCTATTGAACCTGCCATACAACTATTTTTACCACAACAATCACAGTCAAAATACTCATTAGCACAATCAGGGTTATCTTCCAAATCATCAATAACCATTTGAGCTACAACTTGTTGCATTTCTTCAATTATTTCTTCTTTTGATTTTTCCATAATATTATCCTTATTTTGATAAGTTAGCCATTTCTCTAACCGCTTGAGCAAGACCTGTAAATACCGCCCTTGAAATTATACTATGACCAATATTTAATTCATACAATCCACCAATTTCGTGCATTCTATGAACATTTTCATAATTCAAACCGTGTCCTGCATTCACTTTCAAGCCTAATTCTTGAGCTAAACGTGCAGAATTAGAAAGTTTTTCAAATTCAGCCTTTTCAGATTCTGTTCCGTAAGCTAAAGAATATTGACCTGTATGCATTTCAATAAACTGAGCTCCAGTTTTTGCCGCAGCTTTAATTTGGTCTAAGTCAGGATCAATAAACAAACTAACCTGAATACCAGCCTCAACCAACGGAGCAACAAATTTTGTAACTCTGTCTAATTGACCTGCAACATCCAACCCACCTTCTGTTGTAACTTCTTGTCTTTTTTCAGGGACAAGACAAACAGAATGAGGTAAGACTTCAAGTGCAATAGCTTGCATTTCATCTGTAACAGCCATTTCTAAGTTCAAGTTAACTTTCAAAACTTCTTTCAAAGTTCTTACATCCTGATCTTTAATATGACGTCTGTCTTCACGTAGGTGAGCAGTGATAGAAGTTGCACCATTTTCTTCGCAAATATGAGCTGCCTGAATTGGATCTGGTTCAAATCCACCTCTGGCATTTCTTAATGTAGCAACGTGATCAATATTTACACCTAAAAGCATTTTATATCCTTTCTAAAATTTCATTCTACTTAATTTCATCAAAACTGTATATGATGGTAAAATAGTAACTTTAGCATCTTTATTATCAGAACCAGCAACTATTTCCACAGCTTTCTGAACATCTTCTTCTACAATGATTTTATCTTCAGACACTCCAGCATCAACAAGACGTTTAGCCATATCCTTAGCCTTAATACCAGATGTTACAAGTAATCCTTTAGCATCTTTTAGCCTAGAAAAATCAGTGTCCCATAACCAAGAAATATCTGTTCCATCGGCTATATTATTATTTATACCAATTAAAATATTAGAATTCAAATCCACAGTTTTTAAAACTTCAGAAGCCCCTGCAGGATTTTTGATAAGCTGAATTAATGCATCGTGTCCATTTATAACAGTTTTTTCCGAACGCCCAAACGCTGTTTTATATGATAAAAGAGCGTTTTTGATAACTTCATAATCAATATTTAACAACAACGCATTTGAAACCGCAGCCAAAGCATTGTAAGCATTGTACAAACCAATTAAATTCACTCTAAAATCATATTCTTTATCATGATGAACAACTTTAATTTCTGAATAATCGGCATAAATTTTCGCATATCCTTTAAAATTAGGTTCTGGACGACTGTAACCACAAACTGAACAAGAATAATGTCCTTCTTGAGCTAAAAATTGTTTTGTGTAAGTTAAAGTTTTACCACAAACACAATCAAATTTGCCAAAATCAACATCGCCTTGATAAGACTCTGAACAGTATTGAATATCCTCAAATCCAAAATACAAAGCTGATTTATCTTTTCCAAAATTACTTACAACAGGATCATCTGCGTTTAACAATAGTTGTACATCAGGATTTTTATCAATAGCTTTTTGAATATAAGCCGCAGTTTCTGAAACGTTTGCATATCTATCGACTTGGTCATTAAATAAATTCGTAACTAATAAACAATCTGCTTTAAAATCATCATAAACTTTGTTCAAATATGCTTCATCGGATTCAATTACGGCATAATCAAAACGCTTAAACGGAATACCACATAATGCAAACATATTAGCTACCCCTGTCAGCATATTTGCACCTTTTAAATTATGCACAACCTTACATTTGTTAGCATCAATAATATGAGCCAAAATTCCTGACGATGTAGATTTTCCATTTGTTCCTGTAATTGTAATCGCATATTTAACATATTCTTTGCAATATGCTAAAAAATGAGGACAAATTTTTAAAGTAACCATTCCCACAAAAGACGTTCCCGACGATTTGTTCAAGATTTTAATAGCTAAATAAATCATACGGGCAACTGCTAATGTTAAATAAAAATGAATACTTTTCATAAAAAATACTCCTCTAGACGTATTCAAAAAAACATGCTAATATATTACAAGTAAAATATAATACAAAGTAAGAAAAGAGAAAAGATGTTATATTTATTTTTTACAATAATATTTTTAGCAGAACTAATTGTAGCAGGTTGGATTATTGCTCAAATCACTAAAGCAAGAAGACTTGTTTGTGAAGTTAACCAACAAGTTACGGATATTCAACCACTAATTAAAACAAACATCGAAAAAGCACACGAAATGTTATCAAAGACCTTAGCATCTCTTGAAACTTTTATGAAGTTCCTAGCTGAAAAGCAAGGTGAGTTAGGAACTTTGGTAAACAGAAACATATTTTCAACTGCAGTTGCAGTAGTTTTGAAACTCCCATTCAAAGAAATACTTTCTTTGTTGGAAGTAATTATGAAAGTCAAAAAAATTCTTAGAAAATAATAATAATTAAAAAAAAAGGAAGTCTTAAAGACTTCCCTTTTTTATTTATATCTTACCAGTAGGTAACAGTCCAGTTGATATTATTATAATTTTTCTCAGATGGATAACTACCTTTAGTTTTTTCGAACACAACAGATGATTTTGCACTTATACCTTGTGTTGTAGTACCAGGATAACCACAGGTTGCATTTGCATTACTTGTTTTTGTAAAGTAATAAGAGCCACTGGATTTAGTCAACGCATCAGCCAATACAGCCCCTGACATTTTACCAACTTCTTTACCTGAACACAATAAAACAACATCAGGCGGATTAGCCGGCAGTTTTGTTAGTTCTGAACCTTTATTGTTAACCTTTGCAGTTGTCATAGAGGCATTGATATAACTTTTACAACTTGAGCTATTATTGTTACAAGTACTTGGATACAAGTTCAATCTAAGAGTGATATTATTTGCACAAGCAGAAATAGTCGATGCAACGGCAGTATTTGAACAGCACAAGTGATCTGAACTTGTAATTTTACCTTGCTCATTCATATACTTACAACATTCAACAGAATAATCATCCTTACAAAGGTTATCGTATCCGCCATCACCTTCAAGATTTGGATTAGTTTCAGTAAATACACCTTCAGAAGGGTCTTCATTACCAATGATAGCTTCCCTTGTTGAGAATGCAACTTGTTCTAATGTAAGGACACGCAAATCACGACCATAAATGTTTGGCGGCTTTGGACCATTCAAGTCCATTACCCCTTGAACGTTAGAGTTTGCACCAACTTGAGGGGATAAACAAATACTTGCACCATTTTTTAACTTAGCACAAGCACCGTGCAACATTTCGTCAACATCGAATTCTTTCTTTTGTCCTTCATCATATTCGTAGTATTTTGAAGCAAAACACTCAGATTTGATTGTATCAGCATTGTTGTCGTAAGCACCATAGTATTTTGCAACCCTTAAATATTTTTTAATGAATTTCCCTGAAGAATCTTCTATAGATTTAGAACCGTCTGAATACATTGTAGTTTTACCAAAATCAGACACGTTCTCTTTAACAGGCAACACATCAATAACGTGTTGTATTGTCTGAGCTTGTCTTGTAAAACCATTATTCATAACAGTTGTATCAAACTTAGAAATTGTTGCTGGCAAAACTAATGCCGCTATAATCCCAATAATAGCAACCGCCAACAGAACTTCCGTCAACGTAAAACCTTGGGTTTTTCTATTCCAAAATAACACTATTCAAAACTCCTTTATCCTCGATAGCATATATTATAATTATACCAATATTCTTTGGATTTTGCAATAAAATCCCAAAAATTTTTAAGCAGAATATTGTAATTCGGGAAAAAATATGTTACAATTATGAAGAAATTTGAAAGACGAGGTTTACAACTATGAGTAAAAAAGCATTTATGTTTTCTATGGGCGTAATTGCAGGTGTTGTCGGCGGTATTGTTGCCGGTGTATTATATGCCCCAAAACCAGGTGAAGAATCACGCAAAGAGCTTAAAGATGCTATCTGTGATGCTTACGACAAACACGCACCGCAAATTGAAGATGCAAAACGCCAAGCATTAGAGTCTATCGACCTTATGAAATACAAACTAGAAAGACAAATCAGAAAAATAAACAATTCCGCAAAATCTAAAAAAATGCAGAAAGCAAAAGAATTAGAAGATTTTGAAAACGGAAGCGAAAACGAATTTGACTACTAAATCTAACTAAAAGGATACAACTATGAATATTGAATTATCACAAATCGTACTTAATAACGGATTAACTTTCCTAGTGGTAGTTACAGCAATCGTTATCGGTGTTGTTGGCTATTTCCTAGTAAGATTGTTAATGGATTTATCCGTTTTATCTAAAAACGTAAACGAAACATCATTAATTTTAAATACTGAATTAAAACCAACATTGAAAGAATTGAACGACACTATGCGTTCTATCAATTCTATCATCCAAAGCACAGACCAAGGTGTTGAAAGTGTTAAAAATAGCATCGAAAACGCTATTTCTAAAACAAAAACTTTCTCAGAAAGTTTACTTGGTGGCTTTTTCAAAGGTTTTATGACAATCTTTTCATTAATCAAAAGAAAATAAAACTTTTAGGCAATGTTTTATAAATTAATCAGATTTATAATTATGTGAGACTATTTAAAGGAGAATAAATTTATGTCAGTATCAAGATTTTTAGCAGGTTTCATCGTTGGTGGTGCTATTGGTGCCGTTGCAGGTGTTTTATTAGCCCCAAGATCAGGTGAAGAAACAAGAAAAATGTTAAAAGATACAGCTGATGATATGGCTAGACGTGCTGATGAAACAGCTAAACAAATTAAAGTAAAAGCAGACGATGCAGTTTCTGACCTTCAAAAAAAAGGTGATGAAATCAAAGAAAAACTTCAAGATTTAATCGCAAAACAAAAAGAAGGAAAAGCAGAAAACACTGAAGAACACAAAGAAGAATCTGCCGAATAACTTTAAATAAAGATGTATCTAAGGAGAGGTCGCAATTGCGGCCTCTTTTTTATGTTGCAACTGAATATGTTTTGTACTAAAATATAGCTTATAGTATTGAAGTAAAAATAGGATACTTATAAACATGAAAAAAATTGAATATTTTGAGAAGATGAGAGAAATTTTAACATCATCAAGAGCTGTTAAAATACTTTATTTAGTAACGTTTACACTTCTGATTACAACAATCATCGCATCACAAAACTTCTTTTTCCAAAGTATAATTGACAACGGAATAAGTAAGAAAGATGTCGTTGCACAAAAAACAATCACTGTTGAAGATGTAAAACGCACAGAACAACACAGAAGAGAAGTGGCTCAAAAAGTTGAACCTATTCTTGTTCCTGCAGAAGATGATTTCATTAAAACAAATCTTGAAACACTTCAAAAATCAATTATTCAAATAAGAAAAAAAGATAAATCTGAAAAAGAAAAAATCAACGAACTAAACATTCTATTTGATTTTTCAGACAACTCAAAACGTGATTTTGTTATAGACTTTTTCTTACACGTCGATGAACCTAGTCTGAAAGAGGCTTTTGACAAAGCAACTATTTCATTAGTAAACATCTTGCAAAAAGGTATCACTGAAGATGATTACGAACGCAATAATATGAAAACGTTAATCCAGAACAACTTAGTTTCTAACGTTTCAAAAAGACAGATTTCAGTAATTACAGCATTACTAGAACAAGTTATTGTACCAAACCTTGTTGTAGATGAAGCTGCAACCGAAAGTGCTAAAATTAAAGCTCAAGAAGCAGTAAAACCTCATACAGTAACTTTCCAAAAAGGTGAAAAAATCCTATTTGAAGGCGAACCTGTAACAAGATTAAAACGTGATGCTTTAAGAGAAGCGGGATACAACGTATATGAATTAAATTGGCAAGGTATCTTATCTGTTTACATCCTAGTTTTACTAGTAACGGTAATTTTCTTAGGCTATTTAAAATTCTTTGAAAAAACATATCTTGAACCAAGATTTATGTCATTATCCGGAATGCTTGTTGCTCTAACTTGCTTGACAGCAGTTATTTTACCAACAGGTTCTTCCCCTTATATATTACCAATTCCAGCGGTAATCATGATTGCGGCAATATTCTTAAGCCCAAGAATTGCATTCTTACTATCAACACTATTACTAACAATCCTGACAGTTGGTATGCAATACAATGCACAATTTATGATTATTTTTGTAATTCTTTCACTAATCGGAATGATTACAATATCAAAAATTCGCTACACAAGACGTTTTGACCTTATTAAGGTTGGATTTAACCTTGGTCTTGCAGGCGTATTGATTATGCTAAGTTTATATTTTATCGACAAATGTTTAATCGATGTAAGTAATACTTTCATCGTAAGAAACTGTATTTATATATTCGTAAGTGGTATTTTGAACTCAATTCTTGTACTTGGGGCATCTCCACTACTTGAAAACGCATTCCAAATCATAACTCCATATGGTTTGGCAGAATTAGGCGATCACAACCAACCACTACTAAAACGCTTACAAATGGAAGCTCCAGGAACATACCACCACAGCTTAATGGTTTCAACATTATGCGAAGCTGCAGCTGAAGCAGTTGGTGCAAACCCTATTCTAGCAAGAGTTGGAGCTTTCTACCATGATATCGGAAAATTAAAAAGACCACTATTCTTTGTTGAAAACCAATCTTATTTCGGTATTGAAAACCCACACAACAAACTTAATCCAAGATTAAGTAAAATGGTTATCACAGCACACCCTAAAGATGGTTTAGAAATAGCAAGAAAGAATGGTTTACCAAACGTTATTTGTGATTTCATTCTTCAACACCATGGCGAAGGCATTGCTAAATATTTCTACAACCAAGCTGTTCAAGAAGAAGGCGTAGAAAACGTTAAAGAAGAACAATTCAGATACACAGGACCAAAACCAAACTCTAAAGAAACTGCTATTTTAATGATTGCCGATGCTGTTGAATCAGCAGTTAGAGCAATGAAAGGTGCAACTGCAGATGAAATCGAAAATATCATTGATAAAATCATCGTAGAAAGACTTAATGACGGTCAATTGGCAGATAGCCCGCTTACATTGAACGATTTAAGAATTATTTCTATAACTTTCAGCAGAATTCTAAGAGGTATGCAACACAATAGAATCAAGTATCAAGAAGATATTGCAGAAGAATTTGGTAAAAATAAAATCGAAATTCCTAACAAAATTTTAGACGAAGATTTTGAAAAGAAAATCAAAGAATTAGAAGAATCAAAACTTCCAAAATCACTTGATAATGAAAACGATGAGAAATAAAATCTATGATTAACTTAAATATTTATACAGAAAACGAATACTCAAACTGGGAAATCGATGACGAAAAGATTGCCAAAACAGCAGAAAAAATATTCAATTTCTATATGACAATACCTGAAATTGCAAATAACAGTTGCTTAAAATCATACGAATTTGACACAATTTCTTTTGCTTTTCTATTCTGTGACAGTAAAAAAACTCACGAAATCAACAAAGAATATCGTGAAAAAGACTATCCTGCTGATATTATAACCTTTGCAGTATTTGCAGATTCACCTAATGAAGAAAGATTTGTCTTGGATATGGAAATTTATTTAGGAGAGATTATAATAGGATTAGACAAGATTATTGAAGAAGCTCAAAAGAAAGAAATTTCAAAAGAGATGGAACTGGTATTCTTAATAAGCCATGGTATAATGCACTTGTTAGGATTTGACCATCAGAGCGAAGATGAGTTCAATTTTGTCGTTAAACATCAAAAACTGGCTTTAGAAAGTATGGGAATTAAATATGACAAAATATAAAAAAGGTTCATTTACAAACACTTTTAAAAACGCAAGAAAGGGAATGAGGTTATCTATAAAAAGTGAACGCAATATAAGAATACATCTTTTTATTGCAGCATTGGTAATAGTTACAGCATTCTGCCTAAACTTTTCAATTAACAAATTTTGCATATTATTTCTAACAATCGCAGCAGTAATTTCTGCTGAAATGTTTAATTCTGCAATTGAATTTTCTCTTGATGCAATTTTTCACAACAGATATTCACGAATGGTTGGAATGGCAAAAGATATTGCAGCAGGTGCGGTTATGGTTGTATCGATTTGTGCAATAATGATTGGGGTTCTACTTTTCGCACCACCAATAATCGCACTTTTTGCAAAATAAAATCTATAAAGCCCTTGCTGACTAGCAAGGGCTTTTTCAAACTTTATATATAGAATCAAGAATTAATTGTTACTCAAAACCAAACGTAATGCAGCAAGGTTTTTGATAGATAACATAGTGTGTTTGTTGTGTTGTTCTTCAGCGATATTAAAAATTCTAATAATACGTTGAATTTCTGCCAAATCTTGATATGAGTCAATTCTATACACATTTTCAATTGGATCAGTCACAACAGACATCAATGTGTTTAATTCTTGTTCTTTCATTACCTGAGTATCCTCTTTCCTATATACATTTATATAAAGTATTTTTTTTTACGAGAATTGCCTTTTTTGAAAAGTTTATGTTAATAATTCTTAATATTAGAAAAATAAACTCATCTTAAGCTAGGTAATCAACATTTTGAGCTACAAGCTCAGTGGTATTATTTGGATGCTCTAAACTGTATGGTCCATCACCATAAAATGCTGAAGCAAAATCATGTGAAGCTTCTGCACTATGGCGTGTTCCAAAGTCTTCAGGGGTAATTGCTTTGAGTTTTCCAACACCAGATGAGTGGCTTGCATTAGGATCTAAGCCAATATTGATGGGCAAATTCAGACTAGTGTTAAAATCGACCATAAACTCCAATATCCCTATTAATATTATAACGTATGTTCAAATAAAATATAACCCCCCGGGAAAATTTTCCCAGAGGGTTTTTAATCTTAATACCAATCACATGAACCTTTTTCACAAAGTATATGATTCAAATCATCTAAAGTTTCTGTTCGTGTCATTTCATAAGTTACAGGTGTAATTGAAATCATATTATTCCTAACCGCTGCAATATCTGTTTTTGCATCATCAGGCTCATTGATAAGTTCACCTGCCATCCAGTAATAAACTTTCCCTCTAGGGTCAACTCTGCGTTCATAATCATCTGTGAACATTCTGCGACCAAGCTCAGTAATTGCAACACCCGTAATATCTTCAGGATCTAAATTTGGAATATTAACATTTAAAATACTTTTTTTAGGAAAGTGAAAGTCTTTAATTTTATCCAATAAAGACACCACAAAATTTGCCCCAAACAAAAAGTCTTCATATTCCGCTTTCATAGAGGCTAAAGATACAGCAATACTTGGAATTCCAAGCATAGCACCTTCCATTGCACAACTTACAGTTCCTGAATAAAGAATATCAGCACCCAAATTTGGGCCATGATTTATACCTGAAATTACAAAATCAGGCTTTTCATCCTCTGACAAAAGAGCACTAACACCCATTTTTACACAATCTCCTGGAGTACCTGTTGTAACCCAAGTTTTTCTTGCACCATGTTTTTCTTCATCAAGTTCTTCTACCCTTAATGGTGTGTGCAATGTTAAAGAATGTCCTGCCGCACTACGTTCCCTGTCAGGAGCAACAACATACACATTATGTTTCTTTGATAAAGCTTCAGTTAAAGCTCTTATACCGTTTGCTGCAATACCATCATCATTAGATATTAAAATATTCATAATTTTCTCCCTAAAATCACATTTCTACTTTATTTTAGTATAATGCACGAATACAAAATATCTAAAATGTTAAAAAGTATTAAGACAGTTATATAAAATATAGCAATTTTATATACTAAAAAAACTTTATTAATATGTAAACACGAGGAGTGCTTATTGAGGAATCACAAACAAACTTAAGCACACACTTCACACTTCACTATTACGAGGAATGAAATCAAATTTACATTCCAAAAGCCTTTCCTTCGAAAGGCTTTTTCTTTTTGGTATGAAAAGGTCAACAACCAGACTTACCTCCCGTCCACCTCACAAAACAACTCATGGTTGTTTTGTGAGAGATCAAATGTAGGTAGTTATTGGTAAGGGTTGTTAACCTTTGTTAGTTTCTGGAACTAAAACTTCGGCAACTTTACCGCCGCCCTTACTTTTGAACCTAATCTCACGTTTTAATGGTTCTTTTGGTTTGAAGTCATCTTTTTGATAACTATACAAAAATTTCATAAACTCTTTGCTAAACATGCAACACCTTTCCCACACAATAATTAACCTTCACATATATATAAAAACATATTTTTTCAATTTTTTGCGAACTTTACAAAAATTGTTACAAACTTAGTAATTCAAATATTACCCACCCGAATAAGATGTTTTACTAATGTTTAAAACCTCCTAGAAAGTACATAATCACTGTATAAGTTTGGTGAATAAATAAAACTTACATTTATTTAAACAAAACTCATACAAACAAGGAGGTAAAAATGTCAATTAAAAAACTTACTGTGGCAGCTGCGATTGCCGTTGGAATAGCAACGTGTTCCTTGACTCCAGTAATGGCAGCTTGTCCTTGCAATACTCCAGCTCCAGCAGAAGCCTTGCCGGTGGTAACCGGTCCTGCATGTCCAATTGAAAATGTAATGCCAAACCCAACATGCAACAAATGTAAAAAGGCTTTACCTGACTGCGATTGCAGAAAACCTGACCCATGTCCAGTACAAAAAGATTGTGGATGTCCAGATGAGATAAGCTGTGATCAACCTGCAGTACCGTCAACTGCACTATGTCCTCAAACTGGTAAACCGAACCGTTCGGAAATGAAACAGGTTTACGGTTACCCACAAGCCGTTTATGGTACAAACAACTATGTAGGCGAACCTGCAAACTCAATTTTCTCAACAGAAACAGCACTAAAAGGTTGTCCTGCTGATAGAATGACAAGAGGAATTTCAGGTGCAACAGTTGCCACTGATGGACAAATCACAGGGGCAGCAACTCAAATGCCTTGCCTAAATGAATGTCCAAATATGTATAACGGTATTCCTGTAAACAGAGATGATTGCAGAATGAACGGAAACAATTGTCCCATAGACATTCAGTCTGCAAACTCAATTAATGCGGTTAAGAAAACATTAATCCCATACGAAATCCCTCAACAAATCCAAAATAACATCACAGGAGCAGCAGCCCCATACAATGGAGCTTGCCAATTCCCTGACGTACCAAATAGCCATTGGGCAGCTTGTGATATTGATAAACTAGCCATCAATGATGTTGTTGTAGGCTATCCTGACGGGTATTTCAAACCAAATCAAAAGATTTCACGTGCTGAATTTGCGACAATGCTTGTTAAAGGATTTAACCTAAATTGCGACCTAAACAGACAAGCAATGTTCAAAGACGTTCCAAGAGATAATTGGGCAAATGCGGCTATTGCAAAAGCAGTAGATGAAGACTTACTTGCAGGTTATCCAAATCGAACATTCAAACCAAATGCAAACGTAACCCGTGTTGAAGCATTAACTTCAATTGCAAAAGGTATGACTTGCGATATGGATAGTTGCAAAGCTGATGAAATTTTAAGCCAATATGCAGACGGAAACAAAGTTCCTGATTGGGCAAAAATTCCTGTCGCAAAATCACTTCAAAACGGTGCATTAAAAGATTCACCAACACCGAATATGATTTTACCACACAGAGATGCATCACGTGCTGATGTGGCGTCTATGATGCAAACTGTACGTGTAGCATTAGGTTACGACACTAACCCAAAAACAGCACACAATATTTGTCCAGCCTGCCCTATTGAGAAAAATGCGTTGATTGAACAAGAAGAAATCGTAAAAATCCCTACATTGAAATTATCAATGATAGACCAATTGACAGCTAAATCTTCTCACGTCGGTCAATACTTCAGAGCAAACACACTTGAAGACATTACAATTAACGGCAGAACATATCCTTGCGGTTCAACTGTAACAGGTCAAGTTGTAGAAGTAATAAGACCATCAGGCTGCGACAAAGGTGCTTTAAAATTAGCGTTTACAGAAATCAAAAATGGTGATTGCAAAACAAAATTACCAAAACAAATCTTACAAGCACAAGTAAACAAATCTAAAAACGTAAACCCAGTAGCAAGACTTGTTGAAATGCCATTCACTTGGGCAGGTTCATTAGTCGGGGTAGTAGGTAGAACCGCAGGTGGTATTGTTACTAACCTTGGTAACGCCGTAGAAAACGTATCTAATGATGCAGGTTACATGTTAGGACACGTTTTCCAAGGTCAATTCGGTGCGGCTGCTAGAAACTTAGGCGATGGTATTTTCGAAACAGTTAAAGCTCCAATTGACGTAACAAGAACAGCTCTATCTGGTGCTATGGGCTTATTCCAAACTACAGGTGATGAATTTGCTTACCTTGTTGATCCTCGTGGATACAAAATATCCGCAGTTAATCCTAGGGAACACGTTACTATCGCATTCGGATGTAATGAATAACGTAAATTCGAATTACAGTTGATAATTCATCACCAAAAAGGCGGTAAGAATAATTTCTTACCGCCTTTTCATATTTAAAAATGCAAATTATAGATATTTAATTGCCAGATATACAGTACTTATTGCAAGTGAAATCATTGTAATCAAAGCACCGTATTTCATAAATCTCATAAATGAAATCTTATGACCTTGTGATGCTGCAGTTTCTGAAACAATAACGTTTGCAGCTGCACCAATAATAGTCAAGTTTCCACCTAAACAAGCACCTAATGATAATGCCCACCATAGAGCTTGGGTATTACCTGCAATTGCATTTGGATTTGCAGGATTTACAAGTTCAGAAATCAATGGAGCCATTGTTGCTGTATATGGAATATTATCAATAATACCTGATAATATACCTGATGCCCAAAGAATAATCATTGTAGCAGCATTCAAACTTCCGTTAGTTAAAACGATAAGTTGATCAGCTAAATATTTAATACCACCATTAGCTTCAAACCCACCAATAATAATGAACAAACCTACAAAGAAGAAAATAGTTAACCATTCAACATCTTTGTAAATTTCTTTTGGCTCTTCAAACAACAATAAGAACGCTGCACCAGCTACCGCAAATACATAAGCTGAAATGTGTGTAATATCGTGAGTTACAAAACCTAAAATTACTAAAGCCAATGTAATCATTGAACGAATCATAAGAGCTTTATCTGTAATTGTTTTAGAATTATCCATATTTGCAACTTGTGCCATTTTTTCAGGGGTAGCCTTTAAGCCTTTTCTGAACATAAATACTAATAATGATGTACACACAACAAAAATAACGGCAACAACAGGAGAAAGTTCACGAACAAAGTCCATAAAACTTAAACCTGCTCTTGTACCAATAATGATATTTGGAGGATCACCGATTAAAGTCGCAGTACCACCAATATTTGAAGCTAAAACTTCAGTAATCAAAAATGGAACAGGATCTGCTTCAAATTCTTTTGCAATAATAAATGTAATTGGCATCATAAGAACAACTGTTGTTACGTTATCCAAAAATGCTGAAGCAACCGCAGTAAACGCTGCTAATGCAAATAAAACAGTTTTTGGATGACCTTTAGTTGCTTTTAACAAATGTAATGCCATCCATTTAAAAACACCACTTCTACTTGCAATATGAACAATAATCATCATACCGATAAGTAAGAAAATTACTTCAAAATCAACGTGTTCAAATACACCTTTGATGTATTTCATATTTTCAATATCAAAATGTCCTTCTAGAGGAATCAACCCAAGTAGCATTGTCAGAGCTGCCCCAACAAGAGCTACTACAGATTTTTGAATTTTTTCGCTGGCAATGAAGATATATGCAATTAGAAGTATTGCACCCGAAATAATCATTCCATGCGTGTGAATAAAATCTAACATCACTCTTTTTCTCCCTTTTTATACAAGGTTAATTATACCATAAAAAAAGTTGAGCTTTCGCTCAACCTTTTTAAAATTTATGTTTAATCAATGCATATACATCATTAAATACAATAAATATCATAAATATAATTAACAATAAGAAAAATACTGAACTAATCTTATTAATTGTATCTTCATCTAACGGTTTACGTCTAATTTTTTCAATTATAAGGAACATAAAATGTCCACCATCCAACGCCGGTATAGGTAAAAAGTTAATTATTGCCAAGTTCAATGAAATAAACGCAGCCAACAACACACCTGAGAAAAACCCACTTGATTGAATTACATTACCACCAATTTTAGTGATTGCAATAATACCATGCATATCTTTTAATGGAATTTGGCCAGTAAATAATTGCCCTAAACCACAACATAAAACATATACTCGGTTCCATAAATATTTAGCAGATGAAGATATAAAACTAGAAAAAGTATTTGTTTTCAACGAAATTTCTTTCACCTTGTTGCTTATACCTAAATACCCATCCATATTAGGGTACATTGCAGGCAAACTTATAGTTTTACCACCACGTAAAACCACAATATTAACTGGTGCTTTATAATCGGACATTGCATAAGCAACGTCAGTTAAAGTCGATGTACCATCAGCAACGTATGAAGAAGCCTTTAAAAGCTTATTTCTTAATTTAATTTGCTTCTGATTTAAAACTAAACGATCATCTTTAAAATACTTGTACCCTTTCAGCATCGCCTCGTCTTTTATTTTATATTCAGATTCATCTTGTCTTTTTGGTAATTTAACAACAACACCTTCTGAAATTACCCCCTCTGCCGAAATATTTGGATTTAAAGATTTTAGACGTTCAAAAGTTAAATCAAAATCTTGTTGAAGAATCTTACCATCTAAAGGGATATTATTACTAGCATAAAGTGTTATCGAATATGGAGATTGAATCTTTGAACCATTAATAGAAACTATTACATCATCAGCTTTCAATTCAGAATATTGAGCAGGGAAAGATTTATACTCTTTCAACACTTCACCTACCGATACTTGATAAACTCCAGAAGGCAAATGTCCCAAAGCTGCAGCAGTTATAAACACAAACAAAAATGCAGTTATTATATTTGCAACAACCCCTGCAGAAATCACTATCATTCTTTTCCATACAGGTTTTGTCGTAAATTTATCCTCATCAGGAATTACAATTCCAGCCTCTTTATCATCATCAGGAAATGAAACATAACCACCCAATAAAAAAGCGTGTACTAAAACTTCAACATCTCCAACCTGTTTACTCCACAACGTTGGACCAACTGGTAACCCAAACCCAAATTTAGTTACTTTAAAACCTAATGCTCGAGCTGCTAAAAAATGTCCAGCCTCATGAACAAGAACAAGTACACTGAGTAATAAAATCATTAAAATTACAGATATTGTAAAAGTCATTACATTCCTCTTCTTTTAAACAATGGACAATTAGTCCTTCACCATACCCTCACCTAACAGGAAAGGGAATCATCAATGTAACAAATAAGGCAAACCTAAATATTTACCCCTTAAATTGTTCTAAAAATCTTACGTCGTTATTGAAGAACAATCTGATATCGTCAATTGCATATTTAAGCATAGCAAGTCTTTCAACCCCCATACCAAATGCAAAACCTGAATAAACATCAGGATCAATACCAACACCACGTAATACGTTAGGGTCAACCATACCTGCACCTAAGATTTCTAACCAACCAGTACCTGAGCAAGTTCTGCAACCTTTACCTTCACACATAATACATTGAACATCAATTTCAGCTGATGGTTCAGTAAATGGGAAGAAGCTGTTTCTAAATCTTGTAGGACGGCTTGCTCCAAAATAAATTCTGATGAATTCATTTAAAACACCTTTCAAATCACCGAATGTAATATCTTTATCTACATAAAGACCTTCGATTTGGTGAAAGAAGTTGTTTTTACGAGAATTGATATTTTCGTTTCTATAAACTCTACCAGGAGCAATAATTCTAATAGGAGGCTTTTGGTCTTCCATAACGTGAATTTGAGCACCTGAAGTTTGGCTTCTTAAAACAACGTTATCTGCAACATTAGTAAAGAATGTATCTTGTACATCTCTTGCTGGGTGATCTTTTGGAACATTCAACATATCAAAGTTAAAATATTCAGTTTCAACTTCAGGAGAATTTTCGTTTGGAGCAACAGAGAAACCTAAACTTTGGAAAATTGAAACGATTTCATTTGTTGTTGAAGTTAGAGGGTGAACATGACCACGTGGAACAAATTGACCAGGCAAAGTTACATCCAGTCTTTCTTTTTCTAACTTCTTATTCAATTCTTGTTCATAAAAAACTTGGAATTTTTCAGAAATTGAAGACTCTAATTTTTGAGTAATTTCATTTGCCAAAGAACCTACAATTCTTTTATCATCAGGTGATAAGTCTTTCAACCCTTTTTTGATTTCGTTAAATTCACCTTTTCTACTCAAATATTTAAATTTGATATCTTCTAAATCTTTCACTGAAACTGCTTTTTCAATATCCGCAGAAGCATCAGCATATATTTTTTCTAATTGTTCCTTCATTTTTTATCCCTCTAATAATTTACAATATCATTAAATTTCTTTTCGTGAGCTATTGTAGTTTTTGGACCGTGCCCAGGAAAAACTTCGATTTCTTCAGGCAACGTAAACAGTTTTTCTTTAATACTTTTTACAATTGTACCAAAATCACCCTCTGGCAAATCACATCTTCCACAACTTCCTTGGAATAAAGTATCACCTGAGAAAAGTTTATCCTCTACTAAATAGCACATTCCACCATTAGTGTGTCCTGGTGTTGCAATAGCTTTAATTTCAGTATTGCCGATTTTTATAACATCGCCATCTTTTATAAATCCAGCCATATTAGGAGTTTTGCAACCCATCATACCTAAAAACATTTGAAGCATATCAGGCATAAGTTTTACTTGATTCATATCATCTTCTGAAATATAAGCATCCACACCTAAAGCCTCTTTAAAACCCTCAACACCCAACAAATGATCAAAATGACCGTGTGTTAAAAGAATTTGTTTAAGGTTTACTCCACTATCTTTGATTGCCTGAACGAATTCAGCTCTTGGAGATGAACAATCAATAAGAACAGCTTCTTTTGATTCTTCATCAATCACAAGATAGTTATTAGCATCAATAGGTCCTTCAACAAATGTTTTTATGGTAATCATAACAATGCTCCAACTATCCTCTAACTACTTCAAAAATTTTCTTACAAGTAGCAAACAATTCTTTAGCATCTTTCAATGCAACCATATTTGGCCCATCGCATTTTGCTTTATCAGGATCAGGGTGAACTTCGAAGAATAAAACATTTGCACCAACTGCCATTGCGGCTTTTGCTAAAACAGGAACAAATCTTCTATCCCCACCTGAGCAAATACCGTTTGCACCAGGCAATTGAACACTGTGAGTAGCGTCAAATACAACTGGATAACCAAACTGTTGCATAATAGGTATTCCTCTAAAATCAGATACCAAATTATTGTATCCAAAAGATGAACCTCTATCAGTCAACATAATATTTGTATTACCTGAATCTTCAACCTTTTTAACAAGACTACCCATTTGTTCAGGTGCTAAAAATTGACCTTTTTTAATATTCACAATCTTACCTGTTTCAGCTGCTGCAACAAGCAAATCTGTCTGCCTACATAAAAACGCAGGAATTTGCAAAATATCCGCAACTTCAGCAACCGGTTTTGCCTGATCAGGAGTATGAATATCAGTAACAATCGGTAAATCGTATTTTTCTTTCACCAATTGCAACATCTCTAAGCCTTTTTCCATACCAGGACCACGGAAAGATGTAATTGATGAACGATTTGCCTTATCAAAAGATGACTTGAATACAAAATTAATACCCAATTCTTTTGTAATTTCTTTTAAACCTTGAGCGGTTTCGTCTAAAATTCCTTGGCTTTCAATAGCACAAGGACCAGCAAGAATAGTTAATTTATCCCCACCGATTTCAAAATCCCTTAATTTAATTCTCTTAATATTTTCCATACAAAAATTATATGTAAAACATACTAAAATATCAACAAATAAGACAATACAATTTAAAGTAATATTTACCTTTAGCAAAAATTTTTATTTAGGGATTTTATTGTAAAAAAAAGAGGAATAAAAATGGAAATTTCAAATAACTACAATGTAAATTTTGGTGCAAAATTTGGACCAAATCTGAAAAAGCAACTAAACAAACGAGAAGGGAATGGCAACCCTTTATACGCAGATTTTGTAGAAGACACATTTAACAAAATTCACGATGATTATCTTTTAGAAGGGTTAACGATAGAACATGCTAATAACGAAAGACTTGTAATATCACACGAACTTTGCCCTGAAATCAAATCAAATATTTTGGTAAAAGTTCCAAGAAAATCAACATTATCCCAAAGAATTCTTGACATCCCTGCTATCAAATATATCGTTGCTCAAACTGAAGTAGCATATCAAAACTTAGAAGAAAACTATAAGTCAACTGAAACTCTAAAAATGGTACTCTTATCAGAAGCGTGTAAACCGGCTTCTGAAATTACGGATGCTAAAATTGATTTTTATACATCTTTAAAAGATGACATTACAAGAACCCTTAATAATATTGAAACAATTAATGATGAATTAGAATCAAAACGAAACAATATTATCGAACAAATAAAAATAGCAAAATCAAAATCAAAATCAAAATCAAGATCATGCAAATAAACAATTATGATAATTTATCATTTCAAGCAAAACTTGGTCCTAATCTAAAATCTACATTACTAAAAAAGGATTTTGGCGGGAGCAAACAAAAACTTGCAGAATTTGAAGATACTTTTAGCAAAAATTTTGAAGAATGGATAGAAGAAAACACCATTCTTGAATTACGTAAAAGCGGAAAATTTGAAATATCAAATCCCGCTTTCCCTGGGCATAAAATAATTTTCAGTTTGGTTTCAAGAGCAAAAACATTATCTGAACAACTTCTAAATGCTCATTATTTAAATTTCAATTACAATGAGTGCAAACTATTCAAACAAATAATTTCAAAAGAAGTTAAAAAAGGAAAAACTCTTGAAGAATTGCAATCAATTGCAAATACAAAACTAACAGCAGGACAACGCAGAGAATATTTTAACGATTTTATTGATTTTGCAAAACGAATTAAAGCTGAAAATCTAGAATCAGAATTAACAGAACTTGAATTTTCAGAAATGAGCAACCGAACAATGTTAGAGTTACTTGCAGATGAAAGTAACGGCATTTTAGCAGCACTACAAGGTAAACGCTAATTATTCAAGAATTCTTGCAGGGAAATTAGCTTTCAACAAATTATTAGCTGCAGCTTGAGCTGCTTCTTTTGTTGAATAAGAGCCAACTTGCAATGTATAATAGCCCCCAATATTTTTAACGATAGGAGTAACTCCAACCCCAGCATCTTGAATAATAGATTTAGCAACTTCTGCTTGTTTTTCTGTTGCATAATAACCGACAACAACTCTTGTAATAGTAGGTTTTGCAGGTGTTGGTGCAGGTGGAGTTTGAGGTTTTTGAGCTTGTTGAACTTTTACCTCTTTTACAATTTCTTCAGCTTCTTCTTTTGATACTGGTTTGAATGTATTCACTGAATCGCTAGCCTTTGCCAAATCTTCTGTTGTTAGATTTTTAGAAGCTTTTTCAGCTTCGATTTCACCCACAGTTTTTTTCCTTTGATTAGGCAAAACAACTTTTTCATCTAATTCAGGAGAGAACATTTTTTCAGCATCTTCATCAACTTCAATACCTTCATCTTCCATCTTCAAATGACGTAAACGTTCATCAATAGCGGCGGTACGTGCTTCTTCTTCCATTGCTGCAATTTCATTATCAACACTAATTGCAACATCAACATTTGGTGATAAAACTTTTGCAAAACCTAAAAGCACAATTAAACCAACAGCAAACACTGAAACAAAAACTAAAATATCTTTGCTTGCTCCTTTATTAGATTTTCTTTTATATTCCTCATATGTAAAATGAGAAGTTTGTTCAGTTTTATCAGCATTTTTAAGCATTAAACACCTCTAACCTTTGTACTTGCAAGAACTATATCATCAATTTCTTCACTATAATTTTTCATAACTTCTTGTGCAAATTCTTTAATATCTTCTATTCCCAAATCACTTTTCAAAGCTGAAACCGGAATTGGAGCACCATCAGATAATATATTTACACCTGTATGAATCAATACTGAAGTAACTGATTTGGTCGCAATAGAAACTGACAATTTTCTGTCATTAACAAATAAATCATCACCATTTCTTGAAACCTTAAACCCTCTTTTTTCAAGAGCTTCTTTAATGCAACACATCAAAAGGCGTTGTCTGAATACACCCTCAACAAGTTCTACATTAAACTGCTCAGAAATAAAACTTAGCATGTACTTACTATAAATAGGTTCATTATTAATAACATCTTCAATATCAACCATTTCAGTAAGTTTAACTTCACACTCTCCACAAAATGCAACAATTGCATCACCCTGAATTTTAAAATTCTTATAAATCCAATGAGGAGCTAACTGTGAACCTATATACTTAATTTCTTCATCAATAAATAATGTCTTCATCTTATTCAAATAAAACCTTTATATATTTCTCATCATGATTAGCTAAAAGTGAATTCTTTAACCTAACACATGATTCACATATCCCACAATGTTTTTCTCCACCCTGATAGCAACTTCTTGTTAATTCTAACGGAATACCACTATCTAAAGCTAACATGACTATATCATTTTTAACATAATTTATCAAGGGTGCCACAACTTTCGGAGCTTTTTGTGTTGAATATTCAAATTCTTTATTAACCGCATCAATAAATTCTTGTGTATTATCAGAAAAAGTTTGAGATTCTTCTTTATTTGCACCTATTAAAATGTAATCATATCCATATGAATCAGCATAACTTGCCGCAATATTTAAAAACAAACCATTTCTGTTTGGTACCCAAACCGATTTCATAGACTGCATGCCATCATTTAACGCATCACCTGTCGGAACATCTGCATCAGATACCAAGGCTGTTTGAGTAATATTCTTAAGCCAATCAAGTTTGATAACTACATGCTCAATACCATAATAATCACAAATCTTTTTTGATGCGTCAATCTCTTGTTGGGCAGATTTTTGTCCATAATCAAAAGTCAAAGCCAAAGAAACATTTAACTCATTTTTCTTTAACCCTAAACTTACTAAAGAATCCAAACCACCAGATAAAAGGACTATTGATTTAGTCATCTTCATAATCCTCATCATCACCGTTTTCATATTCTTCTATTATCGCAACGGCTTCCATTTTCAATAAATCAGGATAATTCGGAGAATTTATAACTTCATCCAAAATACTTCTGTCCGAAATATTATACAATGCAATCATGGCATTTTTTCGAACTTCAACATCCAAATCTTTTTCTAAACATTCTTTAATTGTTTCATATGCTTTAGGATGCTCACTATCCATCAACGCCTCAATTGCATTGATTCGAACTTGAGCAGATTCATCCATTAATGAGTTTTTCAAAGCCTTAAATACTCTTTCATTATCATTAAAGCCCATCTTAGATAGAGCCTCAATTGCACGTTCTTTCAAGAAAGAAAACTTATCCATAATCCCTTTTTTGGTTTCTAAAATACTTACCAAAGGATCAATTGCTCTTGCATCACCCAACAAACCTAACGCTGAAACTGCTGATTCTCTAAGATAAACAGATTTTTCATCCTCATCTGTTACAACATCGATTAAAGGTGCAACTGCAAATCTATCACCAATTCGACCTAATGCATCAGCACATGCCAATCTTACACGATAGTTTTCATCCTTATTATTCAAACAATATAACAAAGAAGAAACTACATCGGTATTTTTCTGATTTGCAATAGCCTTAGCACACATTACTCGAACGTTTACATACTTTTCTTTTATTTCAGGCTCAGCTGAATTTGCATTTTTTAAAAGCAAAATATCAACCAAATATTCAAGACTTGAACTGTCCCTAAACATATCTACACAACGGATTAAATGCATAATCACATCAGGTTCTGTAGCATGACAGAGCATGTAATTATATATATTAATAAGAGATTTATTATCATAAGAATCTTTGAGTCTATCAATATTTTCAGTAACCACAGCAACTTCAGCATTACTGAATAGTCCGCAATCCTGTGCTATTTGCTTCAAATTGATATCTGTACCACTACTCAAAGTCAACCATCTCTCCTTGCACATATATTAATATAAAGTTCTGTTAATTTCAACAATATTAAGAAAAAGCCTATTAAACGTAATTCTTACATTTAATTGTAACATTTTCGTAATTATATAACAAAAAAAAATATTGTTTGATTTAGAATAAATGTGTAGCAGTTATTAATTTAAGTGGTGCGAAATGAATATAGACTCAATTAAAAATTATCCCAACGGCTCGATAGCCAAACTTAAGCATAGGCAGAATACGAATGTGCTTGAGTACAACAAAGAGAGTGCGGATTTGTGCGAAAACAAAAATGTGAATAGAGGATATTATAGCGGCAGCTTTACGGGTATAAATATGAACCGAGCTGCCGCTAAATCTTATGTAAATTTAGGTAACACATTTGGTGATAAAATCCTACGCTCTGACAAATTCAAATGGATTAACGCAATGTTCGAAGAACAATCAGTAATCGGTCAAGCACTTGTTGCTCTTTTTGTAGCTGGTGGTTTAAGACCAGCAACTAACTTAGCAATGGCAACTGACAAAGATAGAGAAGACAGTATCTATGCTGCATCTCACGCAATTGCCTCTGCAGTAATCGGTTTCGTAGTTTCTTCAATCGTTATGGCTCCATTCGGTGCAGCGTTTAAGAAAATTAAAGAAAACCCTGAAAAATACTTAAAAGGACTTGAAGATGTTCTAGGTGTAGAAAAAATCGGACCTAGAAAACTTGAAAAATCAATGCCTTACAAAAAATTAAGTAAGATTGCTCAATTCATTCCTGATACTCTAGTTTTAGGTATTCCAAAAGCAATGTTGACAATCGCATTGATTCCTCCAATTTTGAAATACGTTTTCCATATGGAAAAAGGAAAGAAAAAAGATGCTCCTCAAGTTGCTGAAGTAACTAGTCAAAAAATGGATTATGCAAAGACTCAACTTAGCAGTTCCGCATTTGATGAAGTAAAAGGAGGTGTTAAATAATGCAAGTTATTAAACCTCAAAATTACAATATGACTCAAAATAGAGCATACACAGCTAATTTTAAACAAATTGCTCCATCAACATCAGCTTACCAACCTCAATTTACAGGTTTTGCAACAGTTGCAAAAGAAGTAGCAAGTTCAGCAGCTCCTAAAGCTCAAGGTTGGTATGATAAACTAACTGAATGGATTGCTAAAAACTATTATGCAAGATTCTACAACAGTAAAGCTGCAAAATATATTGTTGAACACACTAGTAGCCCAAAATGGAATAATATGACAACTCACATGTCAGCATTAGGTTCTACTTTAATTTCAGGTATGTACGTAATGAGAACACTTCAAAACGACAAACTTGACCCTGAAAAAAGAAAAACTTTAGCAATCAACGACGGTTTAACTTGGGTACTATCAACAGCTGGTGCTTATCTACTAGACTCTAAACTTGGTAATATTTGCGACAAAGTTACAACTAGATTTGCTGCCAACTTCTTGTTAGATAACCCAGAGGCTAGAAGAACAGACCTATTCGGCGATTGGAATCCAAAAGACTTGAAGCAAATGATGCAGGATTGGGAAAAACATCTTACTCCTGAAGCTAAGCAAACAGAAGAAGTTGCAAAAATTCTTAAAGAGTTTAGCGGAAAACAATTCAAAAATATCAGAGACTTCAACCTTGATATCTTGAAAAACAAAAAACTAACAACTCAAATTGACGGTATCGGCGTATTGAAATCATTATTCGTATTCGGTATGGTTTACAGATACATCGTTCCAGTTCTTGTAATGAAACCGGCTAACTACATCGGCCGTAAAATGCATGAGAAAAAAGCTCAACAAGAACAAGTAGATCAAACTAAAAAAGCTTAGTTTCTGCAAAATCATATAAACAAAAAAGCTGTAAGTTAAACTTACAGCTTTTTTTAATAACAAATATATTACTTAAGCTTTTGCGGTCTGCAAAAATATGGATTATTCATATACTTCGCCCAAGCTACATATGCTTTATCACCCTTAATTGTGGTTGTACCTGATTTTACATATTTAACTTTTCCAGTTTTCGGATCTGTTTGTTCCGCAAAAGTATCTAATTCAAATCTTTTCAACTCTTTTGATTTAGATTTCATTGAATCATACAATTCATCAACCTGAACATTTGAAAAAACACAATTCAATTTGTAAGAACCATTAACAGAAGTAATTGTTTCTTCATATTGGCAGAATGAATTTCTCCAACCCTTAATTTTTCTGTGAGTGGTAAAAGTTTCACCTTGATATTCTGAGTTAATAGTTTCTTCGTATTTATCACAATCTTTGAAATTCTTTTTAAATCGTGAAGAATATTTTGAATAATTATCAGCAGCAAAAGCACACAAACAAGTGAAACTTATTGCGATAGTTGCTGTCAACGCTAATGTTGTAAACTTTTTCATTTCTCCCCCTACCTTTGTCTATACCCACATTATAACAAAAATTCAATTTTTAGCAACAAATGTAATATTTTTATCTTAAAAGAATTTATTCAAATTTGAAAATTAATAAAATCTCATCAATTTGTATGATTACAAAAAAATCATAAATGATAATATAACAATATACTCCTTAGAGACTAAGATACACATATCCCTAATCAACAGCTATGCACCTCAGTACATAGCTTTTCTTTATTTTTATAGTATAATTTTTTTATGAACATCAATCAAGAATTTGAAACAATAGCAGCTATCTCTACACCACTTGGAACTGGTGGGGTTGGAGTTATTCGTATATCAGGGGACAAAAGTTTTGAAATTGCTTTAAAAATTTCAAACCGAAAAGAATTACCTGCTGGGAAAATTTGCCACGGATGGATTATGGATGGTGATACAAAAATCGATGAAGTTGTAATTCTACCGTTCAAAAATCCAAACAGCTACACAGGAGAAGATGTTGTAGAAATTCAATGCCACGGCGGAGTAAATGTTGTTAGAAATATTCTTGATGTGGTTTTACGAAACGGGGCAAGAATGGCTGAACGTGGAGAATTTACAAAACGTGCATTCTTGAATAAAAAATTAGATTTATCACAAGCTGAAGCGGTTGATGATTTAATTCACGCAAAAACTTCAAATTTTGCAATTCAATCAGCAAAAAACCTATCTGGTGTTTTAGCAACAAAAATCAACGAAATCAAAGGTGAAATCTTTGAAACAACTTCAAGAATTGTAGCAGGCATTGATTTTCCAGAAGATGTAGCAGAACCTGAGTATTCATACTTAACTGAAAAATTTACAAAATCACTTGATGAAATCAATAAAATTTTAGCTTGTGCAAAATCTTCAGACATCTTACGTCAAGGAGTAAAAGTCGCAATCGTTGGACGCCCGAACGTTGGAAAATCTTCACTATTCAATGCACTTTTAAACCTTGATAGAGCAATTGTTACCGATATTGCAGGCACAACAAGAGATATCATCAAAGAAAACCTTGATCTTGGAGTTGCTGTAACTTTAATTGATACTGCAGGAATCAGAGATGATGAAAACATCGATAAAGTTGAAGAAATCGGTATTGAATATTCAAAACAATCTGCTCAAGAAGCCGATTTGAACTTGTTCTTGTATGATGCTAATATTGGCATAACAGAAGAAGATAAAGAAATTTACAACATAATTAAAGACAAAACTCATATTGTTGTTGCAAATAAAATCGACTTATTAACAACAGATTTCAACGAAGAAATTCCAAACACCGCTAAACTTTCTGTTTATACAAAAGACGGCTTAGACGATTTAAAAGAAAAAATGAAATCTATTGTTTGTCAATTCTCACTTGAAGAAACAGAATTCATTACAAACAAACGTCAACAATCATGCCTGTTACGTTGCAAAGAATCATTAGAAAGAGCACTTCAAGCAGCACAAATGGAAGAATTGCAAGATATGATTTACATTGACCTTAAATCTGCACTTCTTTCACTAGACGAAATCACCGGTGAAGTAATTACCGATGATATTCTAAATAATATTTTTGATCACTTCTGCATAGGCAAATAATTATCTTGAGCCGTTAAAGTTTTTATATTTGTAGCTCAAAATACTGTAAGAAGATAATTCTGAAGCAGATTCATCCGCATAGAACAATGATGTTCCTGTTGCGAATTTATGATTTTGCTCATCCATCATTTCTTGTTTGTTTGCAGAATATGTGAACGCAGAAATTTCTGCACTTGTAACTCTACCATCTTTATTTGTATCAATTTCATCAAAGTGATCTAAAATTTTGTTAATAGATTCACCTGAATAAGCTCCTGACATTGCAAGTTGAGTTAACTCAGCACGTGATGCACCAGACATAGAAATTGTATTAGTCAAATTATTCATCTCATCAGCACCAATAACGCCATCACCATCTCTGTCAATTTGCCCAAAATTATTTTGCAAGTAAGAAGCAAACGGTTGGTTCAATGTAAGATAATTAGTATTATCATTTCTTGCCGCTGCAATGTTCTTTAAAGTAACTCCATCCTCTGGGTAAAGTGAAGCCAAATAAGAATATGTGTTTGACAAATTATTTGAAATGTTTGCGATAATTGATGAACCTGAAGCCATAATATAAATCCTTTTTTACTTTCTACCTATCATAATAATAATGATGTTTCAAAAAATGTCAACTGGTTAAATTTCTGTGATAGAATGGGTTATGAGGTAAGTATGATTAAAAACAAAGATGAAATTGTAAAAGTTTTAGAATCAGGCGGAGTAATAGCTTATGTTACAGATACCGTTTGGGGTTTAGGTTGTTTACCAACGAATGAAAACGCTGTAAGAAAAATCTATGAAATCAAAAAAAGAGAAGCAAAAAAACCTCTTATTTTGATGTCTAATGAAGTTTATAACTTATTAGATTATGTAAAACCTATTCCTAAAGTAGGTCAACAACTAATAAAAAAATACTTTCCTGGAGCATTAACTATCGTAACCGATAAAAGTGATAAAACACCTGATTATATAACTTCATCAATGCAAACTGTCGGAATTAGAGTTCCTGACAACGAAGTTTTCAAACAAATTTGTGAAATTATTCCAGGGCACGTACTTGCAACAACCAGTGCAAATCTTTCTAATCAACCATCTGCAAAAACCTATGAACAAGCTTTAGAAAATATGACAGGACTTGCCGATTTGATTGTTGAAGATTATGGATATACCGCAAAAGGTTTAGAATCAACGGTTGTCGGAGTAATGAATGAAGAATTAAGAGTATTTAGACAAGGTGCAATTTACATTGATTTATAATTGTTTGCTATTTATTTAGGTTTTTACTAGAATTAGTATAAAATGAGGACAGGGTTATGGAATTTATTTTATCGATACTTTATTTATATGTAATTATCTATACAGCTTATTTCTTTTTACTATCACTTAGAAACCTTAATGATAGACCATTTTATATTGAAAAAAAATATTCAAAATACGATGGTGGGAAGAAAAACTTCGCAGTAATTATCTATAACCATAACCACAAAGACTGTCTTGAAGAACTTGTTGAACAAATCAAAATGCAGGATTATCCACTTGCAAACTTCAGAGTTTACGCAATTTTGGATGACTGCAACGATGGTTCAGAAAAATTATTTGAACACGACAACTTTGTTCACGTAATGAATATCCAAGATGTTGGAACTTTAGGTAAAAACAAAGCAATTTCAATGCTTTTAGAAGAACTTAAAAAAGATCCAACAATTGATGCTTACGTATTTATTGACGGTATCAGAAAAATTGATTCTGACTTTTTAACACTTGCAAACACAGCTTTAACAAATGCTGATGCTGTTACAGGTGAACTTGAAATCAACAGAGAAAGTCTTGATATCGTTGATAAAATCAAAGCAGTTCACAAAAAATATCTTGCAAACTTCTTCAAACAAGCACGTTCATTAATGGGACTTGCAACACAAATAGATTCAGGTTTATTCATTATTAAAAGAGATGTTTTAGATGAAATTGACGGCATAAATTTCAAAGATATCAACAGTGAACTTGAATTCAGTTTGCTACTATCTCAAACAGGACACAAATGCGTTTATAACCCAAATATTCAGTCTTATATCTTAGGTCAGGATTGTTTATTCAAAAAACCACGTTTAACAAAAAGATTTAATTTATTCAAAACTAATTTTAAAAATTTAAAAACAATCAATTTTGCATTCTTAGAACATTTTTGTTCATTATTAAACCCTAATTTCTGGGCTTTGGCTGCAATTTATGCAATCTTAATCACTTATTCTTATAGCTATCAATTTATAGTACCTTGCAATGTAGTAATTTTCTCTGCAATTTTATTACTTGCAATATTTGGAATAAGTTTAGTTAATGCAAAATTAAATGCTCAAGAAACATTACTTCTTATGACATATCCGATTTATTCAATGTGTCATATTATCAAAAACTTCCCACCAATCAGATATTTACTAAAGAAAATTGGTGCAGGATCAGATAAAGAAACCGATAAATTGGTTATTGATGTTTTAGTTCAGACAAAACACGGAGATAGAGGTTGCAAATTGGAATTTATCTCAACAGAAAGCGGACTTTCTAAAATTAGATTTTTGTATAAGAATAAAAAATACACAACATCAACACACTTGAGAATGATAGATGCTTTACAACAATTAAAAACAAAAATGGAAGATTATGGTCTAACATTAAAAATTTGTAGCTGTTGTAAAAACTTCACATCATGTATTGACGGCTCAACAAATATGCTAAAAGGCCAATGCCACAATGAATTTCCAAGCCCACTATTAAACGAACCACGTCCAACATTGATTTGGAATTCTTGTTCAAGTTTTGAACCTGCTCAAATTAATAGTATAATAGAAGAAATGGCTCAAGAAGTCGAAAATCAAGAAAATTAATTTGAACAAAATATCATCTTGGGGAGTTAATAATAATAGTATGAAAAAAATATTGAGCTTTATAATAATTACAACACTATTGCTATCAAATTTAGCAATGGTTTGCTCTGCTGAACCACTTAAAGGTTCGGTTGTTGAAACAACTGAAATTCAAACAACCCCTGATGAGATATTTACAGGCAAAATTGAAACTCTGCAAAGAAAAGATATTATCAATATGACAGTTTCACAAGTTTTAGATTCATCTATTTCAATGGAAGGTGATGAGTTTTTTGCAGAAGTTACCGATGATGTTTATGGGGACAAAGGGATAATTATTCCAAAAGGCACACACGCTCATGGAAGATTATCAAACACTTCAGGACCTGGAAAATTTGGTAAAGAAGCAACTATGGATTTAGTCTTTGACTACCTTGTAACTCCTGATGGCAGAGAAATTCCAATCGAAGGAAAAATGACAACTAAATTACACCCAATTACTCAAGGTGCAAAAACAGTTGTAAAAGATGTTGGCTATACTGTTGCAGGCGGAGCTGTTGGTGGTTTAATGGCACTAAACTGGTTTGGTTTAGGCGGAGCTATCGCATCACAAGGTTATACAGTTGCTGCAGGAGCTGCGGTTGGTGGCGTTGCAGGTTTAGGGGTAGCACTTATCAGAAAAGGCGATCATGTTATGATTGCACCTGGTGATGAAATCAAAGTTAAAATCAATACTAGCGTTGATTTACCTGTTTATAAAGAAGAAGCTCTTAAGCAGGAAGAAATTTTGTACGAAGGACTTACAATAAACATCAATGATGTAAAGCACGAAAAAGATCCTTTTGGAGAAGTTAATACAATTACATTATCATTGTTAATTTCAAACATGTCAGACAAAACTCTCTCTGGTTTTGAAATGGCACTTATCAACGACTACAACGCAAAATTCAGCCCGTCAATTTTTGGAGATACAAAATTGATGTTCCGTCAAATAAAACCTGGGGACAAACTTGTCGGAGATGTTTCTTTTGCGGTTGATAATATTAACAGAAAATTCTGGCTAACATTCTACGACAGAAGAAATAACCAAATTATAACAAAGGTTTCAGTTGATAATGCCTATCGTGGATTATCTGAAAAAACCAGAAAGAAAAACGAAAAAGTAAGAACTAAAAAATCTAATTTCAAAAAAGAAGAAGATTTTATGGATATGGATTTTTAGGAAAAAACCCCTATTTGTAAAGATTTCTTATAAATATACTTGTCAAAATTTTATTTTATATTACAATTATAGTAATATAAAACTTAACAGGAGGAATATATGGTTTGCGGATCACTCGAAATTGAAATTTTAAACACATTTTGGAACTTAACTTCAACAAATGAAGATATTGATATTTCTATTCAAGATGTAGTTGACGAATTATCCAAAAACGGCACAGAACGTGCATATACAACTATCAAAACTGTAATGGACAGACTTGTTACAAAAAGCATTCTTGTAAGATACAAAGTTGGTAAAAAATTCTTCTACAAAGCAACTATGGATAAACGTGAAATGGCATTAGATATGCTTAACGAATTTACTCATAATTTCTTTGGCGGAAATCACGCTGAAATGATGCGTTTTGTAGAAAGAGAAATGTCTGAAATTTTAGTAAAATAATATGTCTGAATTTATTACAGATAGAAAGACCGTCGCAAATTTATTGCGAAGTGTTCGTCTTGGAAATTGTAGCGTGAGAGAAGCTATGCTGTTATACCCAAAAGATACAACAGACGAAAGTCTTGTTGCAGCTTATCACGCACTTATTCATTATGAAGCTGATGAAGACTTAAGACGAAGAGATCCCCTTTACAAAGAAGAACAAGATGATTATATAGAATTTTTGTCTTATATTTTAGACAGAGGTGAAGATTTACCAAGCAATATCATTGCAAATTACAAAAAATATTATGATACTGCACCAATTCTTCACAAAGATAACACCCAAGGCTTTTTTAAAAGCTTTTGGCGAAACCTTAACGTAGGATTTAACAAGGAGAAATAAATGAAAAAGTTATTTATTACATTAGCAATTTTACTTGCAGCTTTTTCTGGTTTATCAAGCTATGCGAACGAAACAAAAATTGAAGTAGTTCCTACAATGAAATCAGAAAGCACTGCTCCAAACAGAATTTGGGTAGGTACTTTCCAAATCGTTTGGAACGAATTTATGAGCAATATAGTTAAAGGACCTATTAAATTTATCGACTTTGACTCAAAAATGGCAAATGATTTAAACAAAAAATCTTTCAAAAAATCTGACATTAGCGATAATGCTTACTACACAAAATACGGACTAATGACACCTGAAACAAGAACTGAAATCGAAAAAGCACTTTTGAAAAAATTCAATGAAAAAAGTGATATTTTACATCTATTTAACTGGGCAAAAAATTCAACAGACGTAATTATTTATGCAATGCTTAAAAAAGATTTCAAATTCTTAGAAGCATTTGATAATTTAACCCCTCAGGCTTTTGGTAAAAATTCAAAAGTTGCAGTTGATTACTTTGGTATAAATGAAGATAGCGATGCAAAATTATATAAAAATGTTGAAGTTATGTTCTACAATTCAACAGAAGATTTTGCTGTTAAATTATTCACAAAAGATAATGATGTTGTAATGCTTTACAGAACAAACGATGACAAAACTTTTGACAAATATTATTCTGATATGAGAAGAAAATCTCAATTCTATTTCAAAAATAGAAAATTCACAAAAGAAGACAGATTAAAAGTTCCAAGCATCAACTTATATCAAAAAACAAGTTTCCCTGAACTCGAAGGACACCCTATAAAAGGTTCTGATTATATCATCGGCGAAACTATTGAAACAATTGACTTTAAAATGGATAACGAAGGCGTAAAACTAAAAAGTGAAGCCGCAATCATTGCAAGATGTGCACTTCTACCACCATCTAGAGGAAGAAATTTTATGTTTACTAACAATTTCGTTTTATTCCTAGCAGAAAAAGGTAAACATACTCCATACTATGCAATGAAGATAAGCGATGTAGATACAATAAACAAAACTGGTAAAAAATAATTCTTAAAAAGGTTGGACAAAAGTTCAACCTTTTTTTATAATAGTTGCATGGCTAAAGTTAAATCAAAATGGATATGTCAACAATGTGGTTATGAATCAGCAGGGTACTTAGGAAAGTGTCCTGAATGCGGAGCTTGGACCAGTTTTGTAGAAGAAGTACAGAACAACTTAAAACCTCAAAACATTTCACCTCAAGGCATCGCAAACGATACTAAACCATCACTTATCAATGACATCCATATCGGCGAAGAAGTAAGAGTAAGCACAAACATCTCCGAATTTGACAGAATTTTAGGTGGTGGACTTGTTCAAGGCTCACTTGTGCTAATCGCTGGCGACCCTGGAATTGGTAAATCTACAATTCTTTTACAAACAAGTGGAGAACTTTGCAACAATGGACAAAAAATTCTCTACGTTTCAGCCGAAGAATCTGCAAGCCAACTAAAATTAAGAGCAAATCGTTTGGGAATAAATTCAGACAAGCTCTATATTTACCCTCAAACAAATTTGGAAAGTATTCGTCAACAAATTACAGAACTTCAGCCTGATACAATTGTAATTGATAGTATTCAAGCTATTTATTCGCAAACCATTTCAAGTTCAGCAGGTAGCGTTTCTCAAATTAGAGAATGTTGCAATATCTTGATGCAAATTGCAAAAACCCAAAACATTACAATTATTGTAATCGGACACGTTACAAAAGACGGAAACATCGCAGGACCTAAGATTTTAGAACATATGGTTGATACTGTTATTTCATTTGAGGGTGATAAATACAAGTCTTATCGTATGCTTCGCTCAATGAAAAACAGATTTGGAAACACCTCTGAAGTTGGGATTTTTGAAATGCAAGCAAAAGGACTTGTCGAAGTAAAAAATCCAAACGAACTATTCTTAAATGAACGCTCACAAGACGCTATCCCTGGTAGTGCAATTATCGTAACTAATGAGGGAACACGACCACTACTTGTAGAAATACAAGCACTGGTTGGCACAACCCCATATCCAACTCCACGTAGAGTTACAAACGGTGTTGATAACAGCAGACTTTTACAAATATTAGCCGTATTGGAAAAACGTGTGGGATTAAATTTATCTAAACAAGATGTATATATTAACGTAATGGGCGGAATCGAAATCGATGAACCTAGTGCAGATTTAGGTATAGCACTTGCGATTGCAACTTGTGCAAGAGATGTTGTAGTTGATCCGCAAACCGTAATCATCGGAGAAATCGGTTTATCAGGCGAAATCCACCCTGTAAATAACATCGAAAAACGTTTAAATGAAGCAATTACATCAGGATTTAAAAAAGCTATTATTCCATACGCTAACCGCAATATCCAAAACGAAAAAATCAAAATCGTACCTGTAAAACGCTTAATAGATGCAATCACAGCTTGTATTTCACCAAATCAGGATTAAAAATGAAACCAGAAGAAATTTTAGGAAAACTTTTAATAGAAAAACATTTAACAATCGCAACTGCAGAATCTTGCACTGGTGGTCTTTTGAGTTCAAAACTGACAGATATTTCAGGAAGCTCTGAGTATATCAAACTAAATTTTGTAACTTACGCTAACGAAGCTAAAAATGAAATTTTGGGCGTTAGTTGGGATATTTTAAACACCTATGGTGCAGTAAGCGAACAATGTGCTCAAAGCATGGCAGACGGACTTCAAGCAAAAACTAATTGTGATATTGCACTTTGTACAACAGGAATTGCCGGTCCAACAGGAGGCACGGCAGACAAACCTGTCGGACTTGTTTATATTTCCGCAAAATATAATGGAATTACAACAGTAAAAGAAATCCGATTAAAACCTAATTTACCAAGGGTTCAAATGAAAGAAGAATTTGCAAACCACGCACTAAAACTTGCGATTTCCCTACTTGAGGACAATCGCATTTGCTAGAATTTAACAGTGGCAAATTAACATTTACCCCCCTGCAACAAATTGTGCCAACAATTCAGGGAATTGATGAATTAAAGCATCCGCAAATTTTTCAGTATCAATTTGAGTTGTAACAACTGACAACAAATCTTGCGGTAATTCATTTATCATATTATGTAAATGTTCAGGCTTAATTACATGCATCGCCTTAATCAATTCATTCTTATCACGTTCTCTGTTAATCATATAAGTATAAGAATCTGTACTAAACTTTTCAAAAAGTTTATTTTCCTGATTAACAAGAGCATATGTTAAATCTTTCTTTTGAGCTGGCTGAAAATTCATCAGAGCATTTTTATAATCTTGATCACCTAACTGACTAATTTGCAAAATCAATTCAGATGATGAACCTTGAGCCTCTTCACCTGTAACGCTTTCCAAGATTTGTTGCAAATACATATCAGGGATAAATTTCAAGTTTTGTAATAACAAACCTTTATCCAAATCAATATTTGTCAAAAGTCCGTCTAACTCTTTTTCCGGTAAATATTCAATAATCTGAGTTTGAGAGAATAATTCAAACACAGTTTTTAATAATTCTTCTTTAGGAATTTCTTTCAATAAATCTAACAAATTATCTTGGGTAAAATAATGCAACCCTTGTAACAAATCATCTTGTTCAAGCATTGGAACTAACTTTTCTAATTGAGAAGAATTCATTTGCTGCATAATAACAAGTTTATTTTGTGGATCTGCTAATTGGAAAAGTTCAATCAATTGACTAACATTAGTAAACATATCCGCAGCCAATTTAATTGCCTCTTGGTTACCCGCAGCAGCTTCAGCTTTTAGGATTTCATCCACAGTTTTAGCTTGGTAAGTTGCCATACGTGCTTCAGGTATGTTCAACTTGCTCTTTAAGTATTCTAAATCTGTGTTAATTACAATTGACATAGTTAGTCCTTAAATTCTCTCTTATATATATTAACGTATATTTATTTATATAATTTCAATACATTTATTTTTCGTAACAAAAAGTAATAATCCTCAAAAGTGTAGTAAATACGCACTTTCTTAGGTAAACTTATATTAAAAAATGTAACATTTTTACTATCCTTGTAACAAAAAGACATAAAAAATTGCGTTTATATATATAAGGGAAAAACCATAAGGAATTGGAACAATGAGTTTCGATGTAAACGTTGGAAGATCACAACCTATGATTAAGGCAGCCGCTAATATGAACAACGATGGCGGTAGCGGTGGTAATACTGGTTATATGATGAGGGGAAGAAAGAAAAAAGATTTCAACCCATTCAGCAGTGTTTTTGATGAAGAAAAAGAATTAGATACATTCCAAATGGCATCAAAACTTCCAAACGAAAAAGAATTTGAACAAGCAATGGGTGTAAAACCTTCTTGGATTGAAAATCTATTAGATAAATTCACAAAATAACTTCACTAATAGCAATAAAATTGACTATTTTTATTCAATTCCCTAAAATAAAATTAGAGAAGGGAGTTATTTATGAATTGTATAAGATGTCAAAAAGAAGTAATTAGTGCAAGTTTTCAAGGTTTAGATTTATTGCTATGCAAAACTTGTAACACAGTTTGTCTAAAAGAAGCAGAATTTTGGGAAATATGTAAAAGACTTGAAGTTGAAAATGAAGTAAAAAACCCTTTTGAACTTCAACCAGTTTCTGTGAACGAACCACTACGCAAATGTCCATACTGTGGCAAAGATATGACAAAAACATATCAAAACGGCGTTTTAATTGACAGATGCGATGAATGTAGAGTTTTAGGTTTTGATAATGGTGAACTTTCAAAATTCTTTGCAAACTACACAAAACCTCCTATCGCTCTTATGAACAACGCTGTGTTTTTAAAAAATTATTGCAACGCAAAAAAACACAATGACGAATTTGAGACAAAGCCAATCCAATTACAAAGTCAAGAAAAAGAATTTTCAGCAGTTTCAACAAGTGGTTGGGTTGTAATCAGCTTAATGGCGATATTCGTTTTACCAATTTTGGTATGCTTTTTCATTCCTTTCTTAATTCCAATAGGAATTATTTTAGGTGCAATATTTATGTTTATAACTGGAGGCTTTAGAATTCTAAACCCACAAGAAGCTCTTGTATTAACCGTATTTGGTAAGTACGTTGGGACATTACGAGGAGCAGGATTTCACTGGGTAAACCCATTTGCAAGAAGCAAAACTGTCACTCCAATTTCTCTTAAAGCAAGAACTTTAGAAAACGGAAAACAAAAAATCAACGATGAATTAGGTAACCCAATTGAAGTTGGTATTATTGTAGTTTGGGAAGTTCAAGACACTGCTAAAGCTGTATTTAACGTAGATAATTATCCTCAATTCTTAGCAGCACAAAGCGATTGTGCACTAAGAAATATTGTAAGAATGTACCCATACGACACTCCTGAAGATTCTCACAAACAATCACTTCGTGGTGACAGTATGGAAATTTCAGAAAAATTAAAAAAAGAAATTCAACGTAACGTAACAGAAGCTGGTATCAATGTTGTTGATGCAAGAATTACACACTTAGCTTACGCACCAGAAATTGCAGTTGCGATGTTACAACGTCAACAAGCATCAGCTGTAATCGATGCAAAACGTTCAATTGTTGATGGTGCAGTTGGAATGGTTGAACTTGCTCTTAATAAACTTGAGCAAAACAAAGACATAGTTCTTGATGAAAAAACAAAAGCAAATATGGTAAACAATTTACTTGTTGTACTTTGCGCAAACAAAGAAAGTCAGCCAGTAATCCGAAACGACATTTTCTAATCAACAAATCAATATTAAAAAAGCCTTAGAGTAAAATCTAAGGCTTTTTTATGGAGCGGGGGTAAATTTAAACGAGACTCTCCAGTCGCAGTTGACGAGCAACACGAGTCTTACTGCGACGGATACCGAATTTATTCGGTTGAACTCTTGTTGTTGTGAGCAACACGAACAACAACATCGAGTAAGAGGCTGTCTTCTGTTCATAATAAAAAAGCCTTGAACTTTTGTTCTAAGGCTTTTTTATGGAGCGGAAGACGAGACTCGAACTCGCGACAGTCTGCTTGGAAGGCAGATACTCTACCAACTGAGCTACTTCCGCACAAATATTTAATTTGTACAAGAAAATATTACAATAAACATTTTAGAAAATCAAGACAAAAATCTAACTCTAATAGGTAATTCTTTTTAACTAGTAAAATTTACTCATCAAAAATTTAAAAAATTTATTCTGACGAATGGTGCAAGAATATAACATGACAGATTATTATATTAATGTAAGTTCAGAATGTCCAAGCACTTTTTCGGGGTTGCGACAAGATTTTTCTTTTAGCGGTTTGGTTTAAAACACTTTGAACTTACACCACTTTCAGAAAATTTTTCATGTTTTATAACTTCTGGTTTGTGTTGTAGTAGTATTGCAAGACAAACCTTTTTATTTTATAATCGCTCCTGTAGAAAAGATAGGAGTTAAAATTATGACAACTGAAGTAAGAGCAAGCCACATCCTTGTTAAAACTGAACAAGAAGCTTTGGATTTATACAATGAAATTAAAAATGGTGCATCATTCGCTGATTTAGCAGCAGAAAATTCTATGTGTCCATCAGGCAGAAACGGTGGAGATTTAGGTTTCTTCGGTAAAGGTATGATGGTTAAACCTTTTGAAGATGCAGCTTTTGATCTTGAAGTTGGTGAAATTTCTCAACCAGTTCAAACTCAATTCGGATGGCACTTAATCCAATTAACAGGCAAAAACTAAGCGAAAATTTTATGGAAAACATTACAGTAATTAGAAATTTCATGGTTAACCAAGGGTTGAGTTACCTATTGGTAAACGCTACAAATGAGTTTTTGGTAGAGTACAACACTTTAGAAGAAAACTCCCGCTACAAATTGACAAAATTTTCAGGCTCAACAGGGGAAGCTCTTGTTACACCTGATAAGATTTATCTTTTTGTTGATGGCAGATACCATATTCAAGCAGACCAAGAAGTTAATCATGAAATTGTTACTGTAGTAAAACTTCAACAAGGGCAAAAATATCTTGATGAGCTTATTTCAAGAATTCCAGAACACGAAGTTTTAGGAATCTTTTCAAAGAAAAACTCTCAGAAAAAATACGAAAATCTAAAAGAAAAAAGACAAATTAAGCTTCTGGATTTTGACCCTCTTGATAATAATCAAAATTCAAAAATTTCAGAAAATATCGCATTACCTCAAGAATTAACTGGTAAATCTAGCGAAGAAAAAATTACAAAAATTTCGCAAAATTTATCACCTAACGAAGCCTTGTATATTACTGATTTAGATGAGGTTTCATACCTATTTAATATGCGTAATTTTTCACAAATTTATTCAGCAAAAATTAAAGCAAAAGCAATAATATTTAAAGACAATGCGGTTTTATTTACTCAAGATAAATTACAAAGTTTGGAAGACTTTTTAAAATCTTTAGACAAAGAAGTTTATGTTGATAAAAACACAATCAATGCTTTTGATTACAATATTTTAGGGGAAAAAGCAATTGAATTAAGAGAAAATCCTGTTCAACTAATGAAAGCTCAAAAAAATGATACTGAACTAGAACATTTAAAAGATGCTTTCAATAGAACAGACAACGCAGTACGTGCAATTCGCGATTTCATTGAAAATAACAACAACATTTCAGAATTTGATATTGCAGTACAACTAGCAAAAGAATTCAGAAACCAAGGAGCTTTAGGGTTAAGTTTTAGTTCTATTGTTGCAAAAGATAAAAATTCTGCACTTGCACATTATTCAAAATCTTCAAAAGATGAAATCATAACTGATGGAAGTCTTGTTTTAATCGACTGTGGCGGATATTTTGAAGGCGGTTTAGCAACAGATATCACAAGAGTTTTTGTTAAAGGCCAACCCTCTGAACTTCACAAAAAGATTTATACACTAGTATTAAAAGCCTTTTTAAGAGCTTACAAAACATTTAACCCTCTAAATGGATTTGAAATCGACAAATCAGTAAGAGAATTTTTCTCTACTCAGGATTTAGACGGCTTTGTATTTAATCACGGTTTAGGACACGGTATTGGTATTAACGTTCACGAATACCCCCCAAACTTGAGCCCATCAGAGATTGCAAAAACTCCATTCAAAGATGGAATGTGTTTTTCAATTGAACCTGGGCTGTACAAAGAGGGTTATTTTGGAGTTCGCTTAGAAAATTCATGCTACTATAAAGATAATCAAATTCATTCTTTTGTTCATATGAATTACGAACAAAAACTTATCAATTTTGATATGTTAGATGAACAAGAAAAACAATGGCTTCAAGAATTCGAGGTTAGATAATGGAAATCACAAGCGTAAATAATGAACTTGTAAAAGAAAGTGCAAAACTTCAACAAAAAAAATACCGTACACAAAGCGGTAAATTCTTACTTGAGGGTTTCAAAGCTATTAAAGAAGCCTTCGACTGCGGAATAAAATTAGACAAAATATTTGTTGAAAAAAGCCACTTGAAAGAATATGAATTTGCAAAAGATTTAATCATAGAAACAACTGAACCTGTATTAAAAAAACTTACAACAACCGAATCTGCACCAGAAGCAATTGCAATTGGTTTTCAAAAAAACTACGATAAAAACTTGCTAAAAAATACAAAAAAAGTAGTTCTTTTAGAAGATATTAAAGACCTTGGAAACCTTGGTACAATTATTCGTTCAGCTGTTGCATTTGGGGCTGATGCAATTGTTTTATATGGCGAAAGCGTTGATATTTACAACCCAAAATGTGTTAGGGCTTCAGTTGGAAATCTTTGGAAATTACCAATTATCCATTTGACAAAAATCGAAGAATTGGAAGAAAATTTCAAAGATTTTGAAAGAATAGCAACACTACCAAGAACAAATAATTTACTAAAAACATTTGAAGCGAAGCAACCTTGCCTTGTAATGTTTGGTTCTGAAGCTTACGGATTATCAGAAGATTTGATAAAATTTTCAACGACATCTGTAAAAATAGAAATGGCACAAACTGTTGAATCCTTGAATTTAGCAACATCTGTTTCTGTAATTTTATATGAATTATTTGTATAAGAGGTAAGAATGAAAACTAACGAACAAATCGCAAGAGAACATTTTACAAGTGGTTATAATTGTGCCCAATCAGTATTTTTGACTTACGCTGAGAAATATGGATTTGACAAAGATACTGCCCTGAAATTATCTTCATCTTTTGGTGGTGGAATGGGCAGAATGAGAGAAGTTTGCGGAGCAGTTAGTGCAATGTTTATGATTGCAGGATTAGAAAACGGCTATACAGAAAACAATAACGATGAAATCAAGGCTGAACACTATACAAGAATTCAAACTCTAGCAAACGAATTTAAAAAGAAAAACGGCACAATTATATGCAGAGAACTTTTAGGAGTTGATGCAGATGACAACCCAATCCCATCCAAACGTACATCTCAATACTACGAAGAAAGACCTTGTGAAGAACTAATAGCCGATGCGTGTAAAATAATAGACAAATTTATCATAAAAAAAGGCGATCAATAGATCGCCTTTTTTGTTATGGGGTTGAAGGATTTTGATTGAAACTATAACTATCTTTTATAAATTCAATAATTTCCTTTTGTTTTTGTTTATCATCGATACTCTTCAAATATTCTTTTGCTTTAACTGTATCAATTTTAATTTCTGCAAGAATTTCGTTATTAAATTCGCTATAAACTTTTGCATTATTTAATTTATCTGCATTTTCCAAAATAGATTTAGATGAATATAAAATTTCACCATTTTTAGCTAACACATAAATTACAACATTTTTCATAACAGATTGTTTAAAGAAGTTAGATTTAACAATATCTTGCCAATCTTCTGGATCCATATAGAAATAGTAACTTCCATCTTTCTCTTCAATTTCTTCAAACCAATCTTCAGCTGATCCTATCTGTAATTCCTGAGTATAAGCCAAAATTTTATCTTTCACTTCAGGGTGAGCACCAGAATAAAATTTCAATGAGAAGAATAACAACGCTGAAATTGTAACAACAGTAAATAACCCGATTACAGGAGATATAGCTGATAAGACTGTAGTCTGAGCTTTTTGTAATGAGTGGAAAGAATCAACATTTTCAAATCTTTTCTTATTTTTCTCATAAGCCCATTCATTACCTTTCATACCACAGATAAACATAAATGGAATCCACGCAGGGGTAAGCATCAATGGAAAAATAACAAAAGTTTGAGGAATTCTATTTATTAACCCCCAAACCCAAGTACCTAAAAAAGCACCCCAGTTGAACTTAATAACTTCACTTTTTGGTTTTCCTGATGTGATTTTACCTGCCATAAATACTAAAGATAGCAAGGTGAATAATAAAATCCAACCACCTATAAAGCTATTTGCAACAGGAGTATAACCCATAAAAATAATTACAGAAATAATTGATGCGATTAAGAAAATTCTATTATCATCTTCTTCTCCAACAATATCTCTAACACGACGAACGACACTTGGGAAATATAATCCTGTTGAAGCCAATCCTATTACACACTGAAGCAACATATACCAAAACGGTTTTGAATAACCAAGTACGATATCCCTAAATTCAGAGTTAAAAACTGAAGCATAAAGAAGCGGAGCTATAACAAACACAGCTTCAATAACCTCAATAATCAAGCAGTTTACGATAAAATCTCTTCTACCTAAAACCCCATTTAACCCGAAAAGTTTCCTATTTTCATCAAAATAAACCATTTAACACCTCTATATTTCTATCTCTTCTACGTTTCCTACACTCATATTTTCTTCCTCTTTTGTATCTAAAAACACTTGAGGAATATCATTTTCTAAAATCTTTTTACCTAATTTCATCTCTTTTGATGAAATTCCAAACTGTTTCAATTTTTCAGCCTCTTTAAAGACACTGCCATTATTCTTTTTAGTAAATCTATTAACCTCAGTTGCAACAGCACTTGCAGCTTTGTCTATTGATTCTTGAATACTCATCAAACTTTTAGCGTGCAACGCTATATTGTTGTATAGATTTTCACCAACCTGAATAATATTTTTCACATTATCATACTGAACCTGAGAAGCCCATAACTGATTAACTAATCGCAAAGTAACAAGCATTGAAGCAGTACCGATGATAATTATGTTTCGTGAATTTGCCAACTCTATAACTTTTCTAAAATCATAATCGGTATAAATCAAATTCACACACGCCTCAACTGGAATATACATCAAAATAAAACCAGGCTGGTCAACATCTACAATACTTTCATAATTTTTCTTTGCTAGACTAACGATACAATTTGTCAAATCATCCAAGAACAACTTTTTCAAAGCCTCATCGTTCTCAGATTGCTGATATTCGATGTAATTTTTTAAAATCACCTTTGAATCTATAATAATCTTTTTATTATTCGGAAGATTTACCACAAAATCTGGCTTAACCCCTGATGCAACATACTGTTTTGAGTAATGAACATTTTCTTCCAAATTTGCAAACCTGAAAATTTGCTCTAACCATTCTTCCCCAAACTCACCTTTAGAATTTTGGTTCATAGTAAGTGCTCTGGCATACTTTTCAGCAGTCGCTATTGCATTTTTAATCTCTAAAGTTTCATTCTTATGAGAAGTTTGATAATTATCAATACTTTCCTTAAATTCCTTAAGCAAACGATTTACAGGGGTTAATTCTTCAGCCTTAAACAAATCCATTTTAGTTTTCAAATCATTTGCGTGTTCAGATAAAAGTGCTTCTTGCTGTGTTTTTAGAGATTCTTGAGCAATTTGAGAAAATGCAACTTTCACCTCATTAAGGATATTTTCATTCAAACCGACTTGAGCTTTCAACTGAAGATTTTCTTCACGAATCAACATCATTTTATTATCATAGAACTTTGTTGCAACTAACCAAACCACAAGCCCTGTTATTAAAATAGACAATAATAGTATGACAACTTCTAATACCATAATCCCCAAAAAACTTTTCAACTTACCTTACACAATAATAATAGCATACATCCTGAATTTCGTAAAGAACAGATATCCAGCAAAACAAAACTCTTGCACAATAAATATTTTTTAATTAAAATATCAGTAATTGATTTATATTTTTATGAAGGGATGAGGCTATGGCTGTAGAAAGACAAAGAGTAAAAGAACAAGATAAAATTGAAAGACGTTCTAATTTTGACCCGGTTGAAAGTAATTTAACCCCAGAACAAGTAAAACTTGAAGCATCAAGATGTTTGAATTGTAAAAACCCACGTTGCGTACAAGGTTGCCCTGTAAATATTCAAATTCCTGATTTTATAAAAGCATTAAAAGAAGATAACTTAGAAGAAGCTGGCAGAGTTATCCGTGAAACAAGTATGTTACCATCAGTTTGCGGTAGAGTTTGCCCTCAAGAAAGACAGTGCGAAGGCAACTGTATCTTAGGCATTAAAGGTGAACCTGTTGCAATTGGTGCATTAGAAAGATACGTAGGGGATAACACAGCAGCTGACATGCCTGAAATCAAACCATCAGGTAAAAAAGTTGCAGTAGTAGGTTCAGGTTGTGCGGGTATCACAGCAGCAGCTGACTTAAGAAAAGCAGGTCACGAAGTTGTAGTTTTTGAAGCTCTACACAAACTTGGCGGTGTACTTCGTTATGGTATCCCTCCATTCAGACTTCCAAGAACAATTTTAGATAGAGAAATTACAAACTTAAAAGCTATGGGAGTACAATTCCATACAAACGTTATCGTTGGTAAATCAATCACATTAAAACAACTAAAAGATGACGGGTTTGACGCTATTTTCATCTGTTCAGGTGCAGGTTTGCCAAAAATGATGAGAATTCCTGGTGAAAACTTAAACGGTGTATTCTCAGCTAACGAATTCCTAACACGTGTAAACCTTATGGGTGCTGGCAGAGGCGACTGCGTAACTCCGCTAAAAATAGGTAAAAAAGTTGCAGTTATCGGTGGTGGTAACGTTGCAATGGACGCTGCTAGAACTGCTGTTCGTGTTGGATTTGAAGAAGTTTCAATTCTATACAGACGTACAGAAAAAGAACTTCCTGCACGTTTAGAAGAAATCAGACACGCAAAAGAAGAAGGTGTTCAATTCAAGTTCTTACACGCACCTGTTGAAATCCTTGAAAATGAAGGATACGTTGCAGGTATGAAATTTGAAATTATGGAACTTGGTGAACCTGATGCTTCAGGCAGAAGAAAACCTGTTGGCACTGGCGAATTTGTAGTTGAAGATGTTGATACAGTAATTGTAGCTTTAGGTACTGGTCCTAACCCAATTATCCAAACATCAGCACAAGCTGAAGGGTTAGAAATTATTACTGACGCTAAAGGCTATATCGAAGTTGATGCAGAAAACCGTTCTACAAACTTGCCAACTGTATATGCTGGCGGGGACGTTGCTCCTGTTGGTGCATCTAACGCTATTAACGCTATGGGTGCAGGCAAAAAAGCAGCTAAAGCAATAAACGAATTATTAAAATAAACATTTTTAGGTTCGGGGAAATCCCTTAGGACTTCTCCGGACTTATTTAATATGGGGGTAAAATGAAAGAAGGATCTTTATTTTTCAAACTTGACGGACCAATCGGTCGTAAAAAATACATCATTACAGCATTAGCACTGTTTGGGTATTTTCTAATCGCATCTTTTGTTATCGGAATACTACATTTGCTAATCGAATTAAACAGATACAGTCTTCCTCTTTTTATTGCTCTTTGGGGTATATTGCTACTTGCTACATTGGTATTAACTTGGATAAATTGTGTAAAAAGAGTTTGGGACATTCTTGGCGATAGAACTAATGCAATATTTTATACTTCTATAATTTTAATTGCCAACATCGCAATAAATTTCATCCCAGTAGTTAAATACCTAACAATTGTTATAAGTATTGCTATTGCAGCTATTTTAATATTCAAAAACGGTAAATTAATCAAAACTAAAAACAAAACTAAAAATGAAGCTAAATAAGATAATATTTTTATACTTTTGTTTATTTTTAGGCTTTACACTCCCTGTAAATGCTCTGGAATTAGACTTATCAGTTGATGAAGAAATAAAAAAGAAATACAATTCCTCAAAACTGGAATATGAAGTGTTGCCCAATTTACCTAAATCAGCAACACCGTCATCTCCCCCAAAATCAACCCCAACATACACTACAACAGTTCCGAACATTACAAAAATCGATAAAAACACAGGGGTAAAAATACCATCAAGAACAAAGTTTAAAGCACGTTCTAATCAAACTATTTCAGACTGGTCACAAGAAGGTGCTAACGTATCGTTCACCACAACTGAGGCTGTATTCAAAAAACACATCACAATACCTGCGGGTACAAAAATTTATGGTGTCATAACTGATTCTCATCGACCACAAATCACAGGAAACGGTGGACTTGTCGAAGTTGATATTACAAGAATTACGTATAACGGAAAAACTTATCAAATTGATGGAAAGATAACAAAAGCAAATTCTAAAAAAATATTTTTCAGTAATATAAAAGGTAAACGCCAATATTGGAAAAATGTAGCAAAACATATCGATAAAGGGGAAGATTTCTACAAAAAATCACGCAACATTTCTAACAAAATGTCAAACAACCCTATTTTAGCTTTGCTATCCCCTATTCCAACAACTGTCGGAATGGCTGGTTACTCTGTATGCACAATATTATCCCCAATAACAGCAATAGGTGCAAAAGGTGCAAATATTTCTATCCCTGCCGGTAGTAATTTTGAAATTAAACTGCAAGACCCAGCTTATGTTCAATAATTGTAACGCTTTTTTCATCTTTATTTAAAAGAAAAAAGTTATGTGCTAGACTAAAATTATGTTCACAGGGATTATTGAAGAAATAGGGAAAATAAAATCTTTCAAAAAAGATTCAAATGGTGCAACTGTTGAAGTTGACTGTTCTCTTGTGCTTGAAGATACAAAACTAGGTGATAGTATTGCCATAAACGGTGTTTGCCAAACTGTAATTGAACTTACATCAAACTCATTCAAAGCAAGAGTAAGTGATGAAACTCTAAAAGTTACAACATTTGAAAACCTTAAATCAGGTGATATCGTAAACCTTGAAAGAGCGTTAACCCTTAATTCACGACTTGGCGGACACATTGTATCTGGACACGTTGATTGCAGAGGCAAATTTACAAAAATTGAAAAACTAACAGATTTTTACAATTTAGAATTTGAAATCCCTCAAAATCAAACAAAATACGTTGTTCATAAAGGTTCAATCACAATAAACGGAATTAGCTTAACTGTTGCCGAAATAAATCACAACAGATTTAAAGTTGCAATAATTCCGCACACATTTGAAAACACAAACTTAAAAGCCTTAAATATTGGTGATAATGTAAATATAGAAACTGATATTTTGGGCAAATACGTTGAAAAAATGTTATCCTCAAAAGATAATGACAGTAAGATTAATATGACTTTTTTACAAGAGAATGGATTTGTATAATGGAAGAAAAATTCAGATTTGACAGCATTGAAGAAGCACTTGAAGATTATAAAGCAGGAAAACCAATCATTGTAGCTGATGATGAAGATAGAGAAAATGAAGGGGATGTAATTGTTTCAGCAGAAAAAGTTACTCCAGAAATTATTAACTTTTTAGCATCAGAAGTAAAAGGCTTGATCTGTTTGGCAATTTCAGAAGATATTGCAAAACAATTAGATTTACCTCAAATGGTTGAACAAAACTCTGAAGGTATGAAAACCGCATTCACAATCAGTATTGACGGTGCTGAAAAATATGGAGTTACAACAGGAATTTCCGCCTACGACAGAGCTAAAACAGTCGAAGTTGCAATTGCAAGAGATGCACAACCATCTGATTTAAGACGCCCAGGACACTTATTCCCTTGTGTAGCTAGACGTGGTGGAGTTTTAGAAAGAACCGGTCATACTGAAGCTGTTGTTGATTTAGCTAAACTTTGCGGACACAGACCAGCTGGTGTAATGTGCGAAGTTATGGCTCCAGATGGACATATGGCAAGACGTGATTACTTAAGACAATTTGCAGACAAACACGGAATGAAATTTATCACAGTATCAGAACTTATTGCATACAGACTTCGTTCAGAAAAACTTGTTACCCGTGAAGCTGAAACAACTCTTCCAACTCCATATGGCGAATTCCAACTTTACGCATACAGAAACCAAATCAACGGAACAGAACACGTAGCTTTAGTAAAAGACGATGGTTCAGATAAAATTCCTGCGGTAAGAGTTCACAGTATGTGCTTAACAGGGGATGTTTTCCACAGTTTGAAATGTGATTGCAATTCACAATTAAACAACGCAATGCAATATATCAACGAATACGGTAAAGGTGCCATTGTGTATTTAACAGACCACGAAGGTCGTGGCATTGGACTTTGCAACAAAATTAAAGCATACAAACTTCAAGAACAAGGTCAAGACACAATTGAGGCAAATATCTCACTTGGATTTAAATCTGATTTGAGAGATTACGGCACAGGTGCTCAAATTTTGGTAGATTTAGGTTATACAACTTTCAACTTAATAACCAATAATCCTAAAAAAATCGTAGGTTTAGAGGGTTACGGATTAACAGTAAGTGATATTATTAAAGTATCATCAGAAATTACACCTTACAACCAAAGGTATATTGATACTAAAAAAGAAAAAATGCACCATTACTTATAAGGAATTGAAGAATGTATAACACAAGAATTTTAACAGCTGAAGATTTTGGAAACTTTGAAAACCTTTACGAAGATTTTCGCTCCAAAGCAGCAACTGAATACAATTTTGAATTAGATCCATTAGATTATGATGGGTTTTTAGACGCAATTGATAAGGATTTAATCAAATGTATTGTGTTATACGAAGAAAATGAACCTGTTGCATTTTTAGTTTATACAACAGCAATTTCTGAAGCTATTGAATTAAACATTATTCACAGTGCAACAAAAGATGATTTTAACACCAGAGCAAAAGAACTTTTAACAAAATTCTTGGATATTACAAAACCTCTACGCCGTGAAAAAATTGTTTGCTACCCAATGTTAGGTGAGCAAAAAAATCTTATCAGCGTAATTGCAAAACTTGGTTTCAAATTCATCGGTATTGAAGTTTTAAGATATAGATTTGACTCAAACGCTTCAAAAGAAATCTTCAACAGAGCAAGAGTTGTCCAGCTTCCTGAAGATTATGAAGTAGTATCTTGGCACGACAGATATTTTGAAGATGCAGTTGAAGTTATCAATGAATCATTCAAAGAAAGCTCTGATGCATTATTTGACCCAAGATTCACAACAGAAGAAGGAACAAGAGATATCATCACAAAAGTTGTAAAAGATGTTTATGCAGAATTTATGCCAAATTCTACCAGTGTTTTATTATACAAAGGAAAACCGGTTGGGTTTGCGTTTATGAACCTTACAGGCGGAACTATCGTGAACATTCCACTTGTTGGTATCAAAGAAGAACACCAAGGCAAAGGGTTATCAACAATTATGCTAAAACATTCAATGGATTATGTAATAAATGCCGTTGAAAAATACGACACACCAATTGTTGAAATCAACACTACAACTGAAACTAATAATCTTCAAGCATTAAGATTATACAAAAATCTTGGTTTCTTAGAAGATTATAGTTACCCTCAATCATATATGCCTATTGAAAACTAGACTTTTTATAAAAAATCAGTTAAATTAGTTGTATGGCTGGCATTAACATAAGAAAATTTCTGAACAATTTCACTCAGAATTACAACAATCAACAAGCGTTACAAACAAAAGCAACGCCAAATATGCCTGCTGTTAATACTCCACAAGTTGCAAAAGCCCCTGAAGTGCCTGTTCAAAGTGCAAATATTGCACAAAATGTCAGTCAAAACCTTGCCACAACACAAAATTTGCAACTAAACACATTACAAAATATGGATAGGGCGGTTTATGCAAAAGAAGTTTTAGGATTTCCTAAAAACGTGAACGAATTTATCTATATGCTTCAGCGTGGAATGACGCAAACACAGTTCAATCAAATGTTTGCCAACCAACTTGCGGCACAAAGAAATTCATTATCCCAACTTCAAGCACAAATTCTAGCTCAATTACAAGGGTTGTCAACGTCAACCGCAAAAGAAATGGTTAACATTCAACTTGCAAGCCAAGTTCAAGGCTCATTGAAAAATCTTGAAATCCTATCAGGCGGAATGATTAACCTTAATCAGATATCTCAATTATTCCAAGTTAACGGAAAAGATGCCATAACAAAACTAATTATGTCTATGACAGAAGCCTCAAAAGCGGGAATAACTGACCTTTCTCAGATGAAAGAAATGGCAAAACTGGTTAATGCAAGCATTTCAATCGCATCAGAAAACAATCCGCAAAAGACTTTAAAACTTCTTCTAATGCTTTATCTTCCTTGGTTACCGCTAGAAGACGGGGTTGGTTTTGACTTAGAAATTCAGCAAAAAAGCGAAAACAAAGAAGAAAGTGATAGCATTTTACAAATCACAATTTCGACCATAAATTATGGAGTAATAAAAGCAACATTAGTACTTGAGTCCTCAAATTCTGTTCAAGTAACAATTGAGTCTAGCGAAAAATTCCCTAAAAACGAATTAAAAACAAGGATTTCAAAGGAACAAAAATTCTATTCAATGGATTCTGTCGTATCTTTTAGTGGAAATAAACAAAAAGAACAGGCTGAAACTAAACAATCCGCCAATGTAAACATGTCCCAAACGACAGAAATCAATCCATATTTGCTATTGATGGCACACACTTTGATTAAACACGTTATTGAGATTGACAATAACAAGACACTTGGAATAACTTCACACACTGACGAAGTTTAAAATTTGTTCACAAACTAGCAAAAAATTTTCTTGACGCATTTTAAAAGAACAAATCGGGGTTTAGGTAGAGTTTTCAACTATCTTTACAAGATTAGAAAAAATTGCTATAATTGTAGCGAAAAGAGTAAGACTTGGGGTTAAGGGGTTAACCCAATAAATTTGAATACAAAAAAGGGGTGTTAGTATGGCAGTATTACCTATTAACAGTGTTAGCGTAAACGCTAACCAATACACATTCACAGGTAAAAAAGATAAGAATTCACATAAAGCAAATCCGTTAGCAAGCGTTCCGGTAATTGTCATGCTTGCGATGGCACCAATGGCAGAGGGCAAACAACCAGCACAATTTATGCCAATTGATAGCGAACATTTAACAGAAGTTCTAGCTCAAGCAAATTCCGTTGCTCCAAAAGCATATGAATATACGCAGTCTCAAGAAAAAGAAGCTCCTTTAGGTGTTGAATATTTCAAAAGAATACCTATAGCCCATATTCAAACAGGAACCAACGGGGTAGGCAGAACTGCCCATATCGTATTTTCCCCACTTGGCACCGGTAGTGAAGATTTAAAAAAAATAATTTCTGCTATATATTATGTTGATGACAACGTGGTTAAATACTCAACAAATAACCCTCCAATAATTACTGGTCTTGTTTATCACGACATAGGAAAAGATAAAGAATTTTGCAGTTTAAAAATGATAAAGACACGTTATGACAAAAACGGCAAAATGATTAGACATTTAGTTCATGAGAGAATTGATGATAAAACGGCTCAACTACTTATAGATTTCTTGGCTGGCGAAACAAAATGGAGAAATAGTACCAATATTAAATTTTATGTTTCAGACGGAATAAGACTTCCAAGCCCTGAACTCTTAGATCAAGATTAAGAATTGTAACAATAATTAAAGTCATGATAGAAAAAATCCGATAAAACGAACAGTGAACTATTAATTAGGTACAATTATGGCTTTAGACGTAAGTAAACTAAGACAACAAGAACAAGTACAAGCAACTGGAAACAATCCAGCAGCTAGTACTTCTGCGTCTTCTTCTAGCCAACCTATTGATATGAAAACTGGAACAATGACTCCGGAAGAAAAACAAGCTAAAATACTTGAATTCATCAAATCTGGTGAGTTCAAGAAATGTCCAGATGACCAAAAATTAGAATTATTAAAACAACAATTCCCTGATTTGGCAGGTTTACCAGAAAAAGATATAGCTAGATATATTGCAGAAGCTATTAACACTCTACCTGCAGAAGAAAAAGCTGAAATTGCTGAAACAATTATTAGAGCTTATAATAAACACCATACAGAAGCTATGGCTCCCGCAGTAAATGAAAATCTTACAGATGATACATTAGTAGAGCCTGAACAACCTGCCGAAACAACCGAAAAAACCGTTAAAAACAATAATGATAGTCAAGATTTAGAAACCTTGGCTCTACAATATGCTGAGAAAAATAAACTTGGAACAAATATTGATGAAATTATCTCTCACATCAAATCAAAAAAAGTTGAAAATACTCAACTAACAGAAGAAGAACAACAAATTTTAAATCTATTCAATGCACAACAATCTCAAACTACAGAAACTACAACATCTTCAGATGAAATCGATGCCAATTTCAAAAACCTAGTTGAACAATATGCAAAAGATAATAATTTAACTGGTGATATTAATAAAATTATTGAAAGTATTGAAAGTGTATCTGCAGATAGAGAGTTAACAGAAACAGAACAACAAATTCTAAATCAGTATGAGGAATTAAAAACCAATAAAGAATCTGAAGTTGGAACTCATCAAGAAATAAAATCTCAAATTGATGATAACTCAAAAGCAGCTATTTCAGCTGAAGCTTTTGACAATGCTATTAAAGAAAAAGATTTTGAAAATAAAATAGACATTGTATTAAGAGATTATCTAGAAACTCACGATCCTGAATATAGCAAAATCGAAGACAAAGATGAAAAACAAGCTTACTTAATTAGTAAGAGAGATGTATTATACACATATGTCAGCAATTCAAAATATAATCAATTAGTTGAAAAATGTAAAATTGATAACAATTTTACTAACGAAAACGACTGCGATACTGAATATTTAATCAATGTTCTTAAAAACAAAGACCCTAAAACTTTGACCAATGAAGAAAAACAATTATTAAAAATCAGCTCAAAAGGTTCAAGAAACGAAGAAGCAATAATGTTTAATAACGTTCTAACAGCGTTACAAGTATTGCATGAACAAGACAAATCTATTGAAGAACTTCCTAATATTCCAAAAGATTCTTTTGATAAAGATGCTATCAAAACAATGAATAAAAACATTCAAGCAAGTTACGCTAGAATTAAAGAAGACAACACAAAAAGTCCCGAAGAAAAACTTTACACACTTTTTGATATGCAACTTCGACTTACAGATCCAACTTATGCTGAACTAAGTGAAAACGAGAAAAAAATAAAACAACACGATATGTTGCGAAACGCAATTAATGAAAAACTTGAAAATACAACCTTGGAAAATTTATCAGGCGAAGCTCAAGAAGATCTTATAAATTCTTACCTTGCAATCGTTGATAGGAAGTTAACTTCAGTTGATCTAAATAGCGATAAATTAGTTATTAGAGACATTAATACTACTAAAAGATCTCAATGGACTAAAGCTCGTATTGATCAACTTAAAGAACAAGGAAAGTTAAGTGAGAGTGAAGAAAAAGAATTAGAAAGACTTGATAGCAAACACCTATTACAAACAACAATTGAAGAAAACCCAAACATAACAACAAACCAACTTCTTGAATTAATAAAAAAAGAAGCTAAAAAACATCCAGATAAAATTACCTTAAAAAATGCAATCCATATTTTAGAAAAAGAAATAATAATCAATAATAAGGGTGATCAACCTGCGGATCTCAACCTAGTTGAAACTCTATGTACTACAAACAGAGATGAGCATTACGGAAGAAAACTTTCAGCAAAAGATTTCAGAGAAATATTTGCAAATTCAAGAGATAAAACATTAGAATATACTAAAGCTAGACAACGTGCTTTAAACATCACCGACCCTAAGTTAAAGGAAAAAGAATTAAAAAGAATCGATAAAGCCTTTAAATCTGTTACTGGCTATAGTGATGAAGAGCTAGAAAATATCCGAATAAACTCAATAGCAATAGTAACTAGAGAACTTGCAATTATTGCGGCGGCGAATACTGCAGGCTGCGGTACTGCCTTTGGTACAACTGCAAATATAATAATCCAAAAGGGTTCCAACGAAGCATTACAAGGAATGGTAACTAGTGCACTAGGAAAGAAAGAGTTATTTAATGGAAATGCTGAAGAATCATCTAATGCCATTGGTGCTTCTAATATCTACGATTTAAAAACCCCACAAAATTTAAAAGATAACTTAACCACAGAGTTAAATAAAGATCCAGACTGGACTGTAGATGTCGTTGAAGCCTCTTCTAAAAATCAAAATTTTGAGCAAAATGAACTTGGTAATATGGTCAAAGAAACAATAGAAAAAGCTGACGACCAAACTAAAATTAATTATGCTGAGAAGTACACTCAAATGGGTAATGCAACAATTACTGAAGCTACAGCTGCTGCAGGTAATTCTGTTCAAAATCCTGAATATAGAAAACAATACAATTCTATAGTTACTGAAGCAGCAAAAAATTACCCTCCGGAAGTTCAAAATACTATCCAAACAGCTTTAACAACAGGTGAAATTTCTGAACAAACAAGAAATAGCACAGCTCCAGCTTCTAATTCTTATTACCCAGAAGCTGATACTTATACACCACAATCTACATACAACAACACAGATTCTAATACATACAACTCTAATACACATAATTCTAATCATAGTTCACAAACTACAACTCAAACTTACTCTAACCAAGGTGCAACTTTTAACCAAGGTACAACTTCTAACCCAAGTTACGACACTACTGAAGTTTACACATCAAATGTTTATCCACAAAACACATACTCTAACAGTTTTGTAACACCTGATATCGAAACTTCAATTAGAGGTTACAACACAACTACCCCATCTGTTGAAACTTCAAATTACACAGTTTCATCAACTTCTACATCTAAAGTTGACCCTCAACAAGTTAGAGAAAATGCAGCTGCAAAACAAGCTGAAGCAAATCAACAAATGAAAGATATTGCTTTAGAAAATGCTGCTGAAGTAAAACAACAAATCGAAGAATCTATTGCTGAATGGGAACTTAAACAAGAATTAAAACTTTCTGATGAAGTAATTTCTGAACTTAAAGAAATCGCAGCTTCTGAAGCATTAGAAGAATTCATTCAAACTAACCCAACTAAAAAAGAACAAATTATTCAAAAATTATCAAGTGCAACTTCTTTAAGCGAAGTTTATGATATCTTACTTTTAAATTTGGGTTCAAAAGTTCACCAAAAATTCATCGACAACCTTGCAACAGCAGGTTCTACAAGCGAAGTTCGTGCATTCTTAAAAAGCAAAGCTGGCAATACTGCAGTTATTAAAGAAATCTTACTTCGTACATCTAACCAAACTCTTAGAAGCGAACTAATCAATATGTTACCAGCTTCTGACGTAATTGAATTATTAGAAAACAACTTAATTTCTACATTAAACAGCATTGACCATAAAATTATTTATGAATATTTAGCAAAAAATATTTACTCAATGACTCAAACTAATTTCGCAAACTACTTGAAATACTTACCGTTTGACGAAAGAGAAAAATTAATTGCTATGAGAAATCAAGCATACGGTATCAAATCTGAGCAAGATAAAAAAGCAGAAGTTAAAGTTGAAACAACAACTCAAGGTGTTCAACAAAATCAACAAACAGTTGCACAAAATCAACCAACTCAACCAAAAGTTGCAACTAACCCTCAAACACCACAATCACACACCCCTATTCAACAAAAACCAAAAGAACAACAAGTTGAAAACCCTCAGACACAATTTAAAGGTGGAGAAACAACAAAAGTTCTTAACGATGGCAGAGTTATCACAAGACAAGGTACAACTTTTGCTGGTATAAGTGATAACGCAGAAGAAGGCTTCAGAGTTGTTGACCCTAAAGCTAATAAAAAAGCTAAAGAAGGTGCACCAATCGGTATGAACGACGAAGTTCTTGTTCCAGGCTCTCAAGAATGGTTGATAAAATACAACAAGCAAGCACCAAAAATCGGGAAACCAACCAAGAAAAAAGATAACCCAAACGGTTTTAATCTAAGAGGCTAAAAGCATTTAATTCATTGACAATTAAATGCTTTTATGTTGTAATGGGCTTACAGCAAGATTTTTTCTTGCAAGTTCTATAGAAAGAAGACAATTACAAATTGCCGAAAGATATTAAATTAGCTAAGTTTGCAGGTTTTTGCTACGGTGTAAAAAGAGCCGTTGATACTGTAAAAAAACTAAAAGAAGAAAACCCTAGTCGTAATATTTGCGTGCTTGGTGAACTTATTCACAATTCACACGTAATCGAAGAATTAGACGCCATGGGTATTAAATCTTTAACTGAATTACCTCAAAAAGGTGATGGAATTTGTGTTGTCAGAAGTCATGGTGAAAGTCCTGAAGTTTTTGAAGCCATTGAAAAAGCTGGTTTTGAAGTTTACGATTTGACTTGTCCTGACGTTAAAAAAGTTCAGCAAAAAGCAATTGAACTTGCAGAAAACGGTTATTTTGTAATTATCGTTGGCAAAGCTCAACATCCTGAAGTTATCGCAATTAAGGCTAATGCTGAAAAATACAGTGATAAAGTTCTTGTTGCAGATTCATCAGAACAATTAAAAATCTATGAGCAACAGCTTAAAGAACACAAAAAGATTGGTGTTGTTGTTCAAACTACTCAAATGATTTCAAACTTGAACGAAATTGTAGCGTACTTAACACCAATTGCTAAAGAACTTCACGTTGCAAACACTATTTGCCAAAGCACTGCAAAACGCCAAGCCGAAGCTAAAGAACTTGCAAAAGAAAGTGATTTAATGATTGTTGTAGGCTCTAAAAAAAGTGCAAACACAACACATTTAGCAGAAATTTTAAAAGAAATAACATCAACAATTCACATTGAAACCAGTGAAGAATTAGATGATTACAAAGAATTGATTGAAACTTCTCAAAGAATTTCAATCACCGCAGGAGCGTCAACTCCTCAAAATTTGATAGACAAAGTCATTGAAAATATACAAAGAAAAGGAGAATAAAAAATGACACAAGTAATGTTAGATGAATTCGAAAAACTATTAGAAGAAAGTTTTTCAAACGGACATTCAGTAGCAGACATCGTTGAAGGTACTGTTTTAAGAAAAGACCAAGATGGTTACCTAATCAGCGTTCGTGGTGCTAAAACTGAAGCTTATTTACCAAACAAAGAAATTTCTTCTGCTGAAGAATCAGCTCCATTAGAAATCGGTGACGTAAAAGAATTTTACGTATTAAAAGAAGAACACGACGAAGATGGTATGCTATTATCACTTAAAAGACTTGCATTCGCTCAAGCTTGGGCTCAACTTAACGATGCTAAAGTTCAAGGCGATACAATTCTTGCAAAAGTTGTTTCAGTTGTTAAAGGTGGTGTATTAGTTGATGTAGCTGACCTTAAAGGTTTCATCCCATCATCTCAATTAAGAACTGGTACTCCATTTGACGGTCTATTAGATCAAAAAATCGAAGTTAAAGTTCTTGAAGCTGATCCTAAGAAAAACAAACTTATCCTTTCTCAAAGACAAGCTGTTGCTGAACAAAGAGATCAAGTTGTTGATAACATTCTTTCAGAACTTGCTGAAGATCAAATCGTTAAAGGTGAAGTTGTTAGAATTGCTGACTTCGGTGCTTTCGTTGACATCAACGGTATCGACGGTTTACTTCCAATTTCTGAAATTTCATGGCAAAGAATTAAACACCCATCAGATGTTATTTCTCTAGGTGAAACTTTAGAAGTTAAAATCATTAAAATCGATAGCGAATTGAAACGTATTTCATTATCACTAAAAAGAATGGGCGAAGATCCATGGCAACAAATCGAAGGTCAATTCTCTGAAGGTCAAGTAATCACTGGTACTGTAAACAAAGTTACAGGTTTCGGTGCATTCATCAACATCTTCCCAGGCGTTGAAGCATTATTACCAGTTTCTGAAATGGCTGAAGAAAATGTTAACCCATTCAACAAATTCAAAGTTGGGGACAGTGTTGAAGTGTTAATCAAAAAATTCACTCCACAAGAACACAGAATCGCATTAAGCGTTAAAGACATCAACAAAGAAGAAGGGGTAAATGAATAATTTACCAAAATCTTAACAGATTTTGACAAGGCACGGGATTTTATCCCGTGCCTTATTTCTTAATAGACTTTTAAAATATTGAAGTCATCCTGAACTTGATTCAGGATCTATCCATTTTGTTTGAAAATTTTCCTATAACAAAAAATATTTTGTTCAAATTTAATATAACTATGAAAATCAGACAAAAAGTAACAACATATTTTACAGAACCTAGCAAATGCTTTATAGCTAAATGCAAAGCAAGATGTTGCCAAGACGCACCACTACCTGAGGATTTTTTACCAAAATATCCTCAAGAATTGAGACGCAATATTTATTCTGCTGTAAATATTGGTAGAAATGACCCTAGAGATACATATAATTCTGTAATTTATAACACAACACCAAATCCTGTTCAGCTTGTTGGTTTTGACCAAGATGGGCATAAGATTATAGGTATTCCACAAAAAGTTATGGAAGAACTACAAATAAAAAGTATGGAACAGGTTAAGGCACTTATTGAAGATGCTAAAAATTATAGAAATTATTGTCCGTTTTTAACTGATTTTGGAAGATGCAACGTTTATGAAAAACGACCTCCAATTTGTAGAGATTTTGGAACGCTACCTGATAAAATCAATCAATGTCCAGAAAAAGCATCCCGACTAGAAATCATAAAATTCTACGTGAAAGATTTTTATGAGTTTTATAAAAACTTGGCAGTGAACACAACACAAAAAGTAGTTGGATTTTTCACTAAAAAATAATCACCTTGTCGTAAAAAATTTTTCATGATATTCTTAGGGCAAGATATAAGATATGAAAAATTAAGAGGTAAATTATGCAAGCCCGTAGAGCATCAAGAGAATTAGCATTCATTTTATTTTCACAATTTGATAAAACAATTACTAACTATTCTAAAGAAAACCTAGACGATATTATCGTTAAATCTGTTAGAATTCTTTCAAGCAGTGCAAGTGATGATTTAAAAACATCATTGGGTGCTTTAATCGATATGAAAAATAAAATTGATGATTACGAAGCTGAACACGAAATCAACTTAAATAGACCACTTGATGCTGCAAATATTGCAGTTCCTCTACCAATGACATCAGATATGTCAGCAAGAGTAGAAGAAATGATTGAAGTTGCAGAAAAAGCTTTATTAGCTCTTGAAATTGCAGAATTTACAACACTTGAATCTCAAGGCGAAGTTAAAAATTACGCAATCCAAATTGCTGAAACTTTCCAAAAAAATCACGATGAAATCGATTCTATCATCAAAAAATATTCAACAGGTTGGGACTTTGAAAGACTTGTAAAAATGGATAAAGATATCCTAAGAATAGCACTTTCAGAACTTCTATATATCAAAGAAACTCCAATGAAAGTTGTTGTTGATGAAGCTGTTGAATTGGCTAAAAAATACTCAACAGATGATAGTTCATCATTTATCAATGGTGTTTTGGCAAAAGTTATCGTTGATAACGGCTTAAAAGGATAACAATAAATACCCTCACCACATTTAGGGGGAGAGGGATAGGGTGAGGGGGCAATTAAATTGTTCGGATTTTTTAAGGATAAATTTGAAAACCTAAAAAATGCTGTATCAAACACAGCCCAAAATCTTGTTGGGAATGTTTTATCAAATGTTGATGAAACAGAAGAAGAATATTCGGAATTTGCCCTTGATGATATCGAAGATACCCTAATCAGTGCTGATTTAGGTGTAAATTATGCTGCAGAATTGGTTGATAACCTACGTTCAAAGAAGAACGCAAAACCGTCTGAATTAAAAAATTATCTAAAAGATGAGTTTAGAAAAACCCTATCTGAAGCGGGTTCTACAGAATTAAAATACAACGATAACGAATTAAATATTTATTTTATTGCAGGCGTAAATGGTGCGGGAAAAACTACACTGATTGCAAAAATGGCTTATCAATTCAAACAACAAGGTAAAAAAGTTCTTGTAGCTGCAGGTGATACATTTAGAGCCGCAGCAGAAGAACAATTAAACATTTGGTCTGAAAGAGCAGGTGCTGATATTGTCCGCAGAGATAAAGCTGATCCAGCTTCTGTTGTTTATGAAGCTGTTCAAAAAGCTAGAAATGAAAATTATGATGTAATTTTAATTGATACAGCTGGCAGACTTCAAAACAAATTCAACCTAATGGAAGAACTTAAAAAGATTAAAACCGTAATCGATAAACAAGCCCCAGAATCACTAAGAGAAAGTATTTTGGTAATTGATGCAAACACAGGTCAAAACGGATTACAACAAGCAAAAGTATTCACAGAAGCTGTAAATTTGACTTCAGTTGCACTAACAAAACTTGATGGAAGTGCAAAAGGAGCAATAATTATTGCAATCGCAAAAGAAATGAAATTACCTGTAAAACTTGTTGGAGTTGGCGAAAAAATGACAGATTTAAAAGCATTTGATGCTGACGATTTTATAAACGCTCTATTTGAGGGATAAACTCATGAATGTTATAAAGAGCACTAAGACTAAACTTGGAAATAATATCGAACTAATCGGAGAAAAGGGTAATAATAACGTTCTTATTATCGGGGTTTTTCACGGCGACGAACCACAGGGAAAACTCTTGATAGAAGAATATTTAAAAACACACTCACCAAGCAATCTGCTTTTTATCCCTTGTTTAAACCCTGATGGACTTAGCCAAAACACCAGAACAAATTCAAACGGCGTTGACCTAAACAGAAATTTCCCAACTAAAAATTGGGGGAAAAACGAAGGCGAAAATGCAACTTGTGATGACTGCACCACAGCTTATTACGGAGGAAAATCCCCTGCAAGTGAGGTAGAAACCCAATTTGTAATTGAAGTTATTGAAAAATATTCACCAAAACTAATTTTAACAATCCACGCACCATATAAGGTTGTAAACTATGACGGACCTGCAAAAGAAATAGCAGAAAAGGTTTCAGGAATTATTGGATATCCCGCAGAAGGAAGTATCGGCTATCCAACTCCTGGAAGTTTTGGGACATATTGCGGAGTTGAAAGAAATATCCCGACAATAACACTCGAACTTGATGAAGAAGTTCCAATTGAAACAATTTACAAAAAAATGTTTGAGATATTTGAAGAACTAAAAGAGTATTAAGTAGAAATCTTAATCCCTTTGTGTTACTTTAAAACTAGAAATGAGGGACTATATGAAATTATTTAACTCTTACACAAACACAGTAGAAGAATTCAAACCAATGGACGGAAACAAGGTTAAAATGTATGTTTGCGGTCCAACGGTATATGATTATGCTCACCTTGGACACGCAAGATGTTACATCACTTGGGATGTTCTATATAGATATTTAAAATTTAAAGGTTACGACGTTACATATTGCCGTAACGTAACAGACGTTGATGATAAAATCCTTAAAAAAGCTGAAAAAGAGGGTAAAACACCAACTGAAGTTTCACAATATTGGTATCGTCAATTTGTGAATTCTATGAATGCTCTAAACAATTTACCCCCAGATATTGAACCTTTTGCAACAAAAACTTTAGGCGAAATGATTTCAATCGTAAAAGATTTAATTGCAAACGGATACGCTTACGAAGCTGATGGGGACGTTTATTTCAGAGTTAAAAAATTCCCTCAATACGGTTATCTATCAAAACAACCTATTGATCAGTTAGAAAGCGGTGCAAGAATTGAAGTTGGTGATTTAAAAGAAGATCCGCTTGATTTTGCATTATGGAAACGTGATGAGAAATTCGGTTACAACTCACCTTGGGGCGTTGGCCGTCCAGGTTGGCACATTGAATGTTCTGCAATGAGTAGAAAATACTTAGGTAAAACTATTGATATTCACGCTGGTGGTGCAGATTTAATCTTCCCACACCACGAAAATGAAATCGCACAATCTGAATGTGCTAACGGATGTAAATTCGTAAATTACTGGTTACACAACGGTTTTGTAACTATAAACAAAGAAAAAATGTCTAAATCTTTAGGTAATTTCTTGACTATCGATGATATGTTGAAAAATTATGACGCAAATACATTGCGATTATTCATTTTGACAAACCATTACAGAATGCCAGTTGAATTTTCAGATGAAGCTCTAACATCAGCTCAAGCAGGTGCAAAACGTCTGGTTAACGCTAAACAAACACCAATTAACGAAAACTTGGACATCACAACAACAGATGAATACAAAGCATTTGTTGAAGCTATGGATGAAGACTTAAATACTTCAAAAGCACTTGCAATCCTATTTGACTTAGCAACAAGAGCTAACAAAGATGAAAAAGATGCATTTACTATTTTATACAAATTAGGAACTGCATTAGGTTTCACTTTTGAAAAAGCTTCTGTATCAGATGAAGATTTAGCAAAAGCGGCAGCTCACGTATCAGAAGTTTTAGGACAAACATTTAATTCAATGGATGAAGTTCTTGAACTAAGAAAACAAGCTAGAGCTGAGAAAAACTGGGACATCGCAGACAAAATAAGAATTGCACTTGATGAATCAGGAATCATCGTTAAAGATACAAAAGAAGGAACAACTTTAGAACTTAAATAAATACAAAATCCCGAAGCAAAAGTTTCGGGATTTTTGTCATATAATATTTATATGAAGAAGTTGGGAATTTTATTATTTTTAAACGTGTTGTTATTTTGTCCTGTTGCAGAAGCTAATGTCTTGGGTGATATTCCTATGGCTTCACCCTTATCTGCCGATTTGAAAGAACAAATTACACAAATTATTGAACAAAACGAACCAAAATCAAAACTCATTAGAGTTGGAATTGGAACAAATAACTTTACGTCATACTTTTGGCAAGAAGCTACAATATACGCAACAGATGATTACGAATTATATAATGGAATCGAATTTGTAGATACTTTAACTCCTGACGAAACAATAAAAATCGTTAGAAAAGGTCAAAATTTTATCCTGACAAATGAAAAAAATGAAGAAATTCTAAACACAACAAAACCAATTTCTTTCAGTTCAAAATTTGGATTTGTAGGAATTAAAGATTTAAAAAGAGCAGGACAGAATGCGGTTTATCGTGGAGAAATCGAAATTGTACCTTGCGTAAAAGAAAACCTATTTCATATCGTAAACGAAATTGAAGTTGAACAATACCTAAAAGGTGTTGTACCAAACGAAATGCCTGTTAGATTTGGGCTAGAAGCACTAAAAGCTCAAAGTGTTGCGGCAAGAAATTATGTACTTTCCCCTAGAATAAAACTTAATCCAAATTATGATGTTGTTGATTCAGTTGCAAGCCAAGTTTATTTTGGTGCAAACACAGAAAAAGAATTATCAAACCAAGCGGTAAAAGAAACCGAAGGAATTGTTGCACTTTACGGTTGGGATTTAATTTTAGCACAATATTCATCAACTGCTGGAGGTTGGAGCGAAAGTTTTGAAAATACATTTTCTGATGTTAAAACAAAAGCTTTCCCGTCAGAATCAAAACCCTACCTAATCGCAAAACCTGATTATGATGAATTTGAAGCACTTGATAGTGAAGAAAAAGTAGCTGAATTTTACAAATCAAAACCAAAATCATTTGACGTAAATTCGCCATACTTCCGTTGGGAAAGAGAATGGAGCGGACAAGATATTCAAGATGCAGTACAAGCAAATATCGCCTCTCAAAGTACAACAGGATTTATTACTCCAGCCGTTGAAAAAGGTGAAACTATCGGAATAATAAAATCACTTAACGTAAAAAGACGTGGGCTTTCTGGCAAAATTATGGAGCTTGAAATCGAAACAGAAAATCAAAATTACATTGTTCAAAAAGAACTTGTAATAAGACGCCTTTTAACAAACAAAGGCAAAGCTCTACCAAGTGCTAACGTTGTTTTTGAACAAGAATACAATGACGAAGGTCAGTTGATTTATATCAAAGCTTATGGTGGCGGTTACGGGCACGGTGTGGGCTTAAGCCAATACGGTGCAGGTTATATGGGAACAGAATTAGAAATGACATATGACCAAATTTTAAAACACTATTATTCAAATATAACCCTTGCAACTGAGCCTGTAATATTATCCGCAGATGAGGATCAAACAAGAGCTATACAAACCTTTTATACAAAAAATGGAAAAGCAGTTTTAGTTGTTGATAACAAATACAAATCAAAATTCATTGATGTAAATATAAACAATATTGACAAAAGAATTGAATTTGATAAATCAGAAAGGTATAATCAAATAGATTTGTCAGAAGATTTAAACTGTGGCAAAAACACAATAAAATTTCACTATCCTGAAACAAAAGGCGGGATAAGATTATACATAGAATTAGTTGGTGAAGATGACAGAAACATTAGCGAAAACTAAAGACCATACTTCTAGCGTTTTAAAGGCTGCGTGGTTAATTGCAGTCGTAACAATCGTGAGTAAATTAATCGGATTTGCAAGAGATATTATCATTGCAAACTACTATGGTGCATCTTTAGTATCTGATGCTTATTACTACGCTTACCAAATACCATCATTATCATTGATTTTGTTAGGTGGAGTTGGGGGACCATTTCATAGTGCAACTGTTGCGGTATTTTCAAAACTAATTCCAAACCTAAAAGAAAAACCATCTGAAGAAGTTAACCGTTTATATTCAACATTTATGAATTCAACGATTATATTTTTCTTAGCATTAAGTGTTTTTATTTTCTTTTTCGCTGAACCAATAATGAAGCTAATCATCTCAAGCGGTTCAACAGAACTTGTAACACTTGCAGCTGAACACTTAAAAATAATGACACCTATTCTTTTAATTGGTGGAATTGTCGGGATTTATTATGGAATTTTGATTATTTATAAACATTTTATGTTGCCTAATCTTTCACCAATGCTAGTTAGTGCAGCGATAATTGTGGCAGTAATTGCGGCTCCAAGTGATCAAAAGGGTTATGTACTTGCTTGGGCAACAACAGTTGGTGCGATTTTACAACTAATAACCCAATATCCAAATATCAGAAAACTTGGATACAGATTAAAACCTTGTTTAGATGTTGTAGCTAATCCAAACTTCAAAGCAATCGGGGAGCTTTTATTCCCTGCGGTTTTAAGTTCCACAGTTGGCCAAATTCATATCTACGTTGATATGTTTTTCACATCATCAATTTCAGAAGGTGCTTGGACTGCTATTGGTTATGCTAACAGAATTTTCCAATTCCCTGTCGGGATTTTAGTAACAGCATTTTTAGTTCCGCTATTCCCTATTTTTGCAAGACTAGCGGCTGATAATAAAATTGAAGACATAAAAAAATATTTTAATAAAGGAGTTGGCGTACTATTTTTTGCAGCAATTCCGATTATTATCGGAATAATTACAGTAGGACAAGACGGTGTAAGGCTTGTTTATGAACGTGGTGCATTCGATACAACCGCAACATTTATGGTATCAGAAGCACTTTGGTTCTTGTCAGTTTCAATTATTCCTTATGTATTTAGAGATTCTATCACTAGAGTTTATTATTCATTTAACGACTCAGCAACACCATTTGCTGTGGCGTTCTCATCAATAATTTTAAAACTTATCCTTAACTGGATTTTGATTACAAAACTAGGATTTGGAATTGGTGGTATCACACTTTCAACATCATTAGTAACTTTATTCAACGCAGTTGTTTTAGGTATTTTAATTTCAAAAAAAATAAAAATGGACTACAAATCATTATTTGTTAACTTGTTTAAAATGCTTGTTTCAGGTACAATAACATTTATTATTTGTTGGATTTGTGCAGTACAATACGACAAATTAGTACAACTTCCTATGATTCCGTTTGAAGTCATAAAAATAATTTTAATAGCAATTATCTGTTTGGGTGTTTATATTCCGATGAATTTACTATTCAAAATGGAATATGCTGGAGAATTGTTTAATAGATTGTCAGCAAGATTTTGCAGAAAATAAGACAATTTAAAAATTTTATAAGAAGAGTTAGATTTATTACATATGAGATTACAAGTCGGTCAAAGAATTGATAATAATAGAGTGCGTCTGGATTTTAGAAACAGTCCCGACAAACCTAAAAACACACCAAGCTATGAGATTGAAAAATCAAAAGCTGATGAATTTGTTCGTAAATACAATTCTCAAGAAAAACAACTTTTGAAATTCACAATGATAACAAGTAGCCTTTTAGGTGGAATTGGTGCTATTATTGCTATGGTAAAACATTCTGTTAAACACGCAATCGTCGGTATTCCTTTAGGGGTTCTTACAGGTTGGCTAATTGGAACAGGGGTTTCATCTCACAAGAAAAACGATCTTATGGATAAATACAATGTAAAAGAGTACTCAAAATAAGATAATTTACAAGAAGTATGAAAGAAATATTTAAACCTACAACTGATGAAAGACCAATAATGATAGTAATGGGAATTGTTACCCTTTACGTTCTTATTGTAGGGTTTATTTTATACTTATTTTTCTTGCATAGAATAACACTAATTCCAACAATTGTTAATACAATTCTTTTCACGCTGATTTATCTTCCAAGACTACTAATTATCAAAAAATTAGCACACAAAGACATTATAAAAATTGTAGATAATGGAATAAACATAAACAATCAGCTAATACAATTTTCACAAATTAAAGATTTCAGAGTTGAAGAGAAAAAACCTGCCGTTGTATTTTTTATGAATAACAGTATGGTTTGCTTTTACGAAGCAAAATTTCATCTAAAATTAAACAATGGACAAACTTCATTTTCTGCAATTGGTTCAGAAAAAATCCAATTACTCAAAGAATTTTTAACCAGACTTTTAAACAAATAATTAACTATTAGTGAGGTTTAAACCCTTATATTGAAGAGCCTGCATCAAATGAATTTGAGTAATATTTTCACTTTCATCTAAATCCGCAATAGTTCTAGCAAGTTTTAAAATTCTATCGTAACGACGACCAGATAATTGATATTTCACAATTGCAACTTTTAGAATTTCTTGAGATTTTTCATCAATCTGACAATATTTTTTAATAAGTTCAGAAGTTAATTCTGAATTTGTAAGAATATTTTCATCTTTATAGCGTTCTGCTTGGATTGCTCTAGCTTTTACAACACGTTGTCTAATCATTGCCGAATCTTCTTCAGCATCTTTTGTTGCAAGAAGCTCTGATGGAGTTAATCTTGGGACATCAATTTGGATATCTATTCTATCTAATAATGGACCGGAAAGCCTTGCTAAATATCTACTAACCTGAAAATCAGAACATGTACATTGTTTTTCTTTATCACCTAAAAAACCGCAAGGACAAGGGTTCATCGCACCTAACAACATAAAATTAGCAGGATATTTAATAGAATGCTGAGCTCTTGAGATTACAATTTCACCATCTTCTAACGGCTGACGAAGAACCTCTAAAACATTTCTTGGAAATTCTACCATTTCATCCAAGAATAAAACGCCACGATTTGCTAAAGTAATCTCACCTGGTTTTGGATTTGTTCCGCCACCAATGATTCCGTTAGCTGATGCGGTATGGTGAACAGGTCTAAATGGTCGTTTTGTCATCAATGGTTCATCTGGAGATAGAAGTCCGCAAATACTATAAATCTTTGTTAATTCTAATGCTTCTGATAACTCAAGCGGTGGCAAAATAGATGCAAAACATTTTGCCATCAAAGTTTTACCAGAGCCAGGGGAACCCACCATTAAAATATTATGACCACCTGCGGCCGCAATTTCTAATGCTTTTTTAGCCTTTTGTTGACCTTTTACATCTTTAAAATCAAAAGTATAATCTTGTTGAATTTGTTTTGCTAAATATTCTTTCACATCAACAACTGTCGGCTGAATTTTTGTTTCAACAAAATGATTTACAACATCAACCAAATGTCCTGCACCAAAAATATTTACTTCACCATTTAATGCCGCTTCTTTAGCGTTTTCTAAAGGTACAATAACATTTTTAATCCCAGCTTCTTTTAGACCCAGAACCAAAGGTAAAACCCCACTCACACCACGAATTGTACCATCTAAAGACAACTCACCGAGAAAAGCGTAATCTTTAACTTTTTCAGAATCTAAAACTTCTTCTTCGATTAAAATACCAACCGCCATAGGCAAGTCAAAATTTGTCCCGACTTTTTTTAAATCAGCTGGAGCCAAGTTTACAACAACTTTTTTAGACGGAAAAGAATACCCTGAATTTTTAATCGCAGACTTTACCCTATCTCTTGCTTCAGTAACCGAAGTGTCAGGCAAACCAACAACAGACATCCCAGGCAAAGAATTAGTAACGTCAGTTTCAACTGAAACTTCGTATGCGTTTAAACCTATAACCGTTGCCGTCTTAACTCTGTTTACCATACACAAAGTATATCATAACTCTTTTAATTTGTCTTTTAAATTAAACTATGATAAAATCAAACCAGTGGAGAGATAACAATGACAAAAGAAATTTCTAAATTAAACAACAATATTAGCTATATTTATAAAAAGAATGATAACACCCCAAGAATGGCTGTTTGCCTAAATTTTTCAGTAAATAATGCTGAGAAAAAACCTGGGATTTATTCTCTTGTAGCAAGACTTTTACTACAAGGATCAAAAAATTATAACTCTGAAGAGCTTGCAAACGAATTTGAAAAATATGCAATCGACTTTTCTAGTGATTTATTCCCAAATTACTTGCGATTAAAATTCGTTTGTCTTAATGAAGATTTTTCAATAGCTATTGAGTTGATGCACGAAGTTATCACAAATTCTACATTTGAAGAATTTGAAAAAGAAAAAATCAAAATTCAAGGGGAAGTAACAGCAGAACTTGATTCTCCACGTGTTCGTGCAATGGATTCTTATGCAAAGGCTATGTTTGAAAATCACTACTACGGCAACACAATGACTACAATTTTAGAAAATCTTGATTCGATTACTAAAGAAGATGTTATTGAGGCTTATAATGAAATTTTAAACAATAGTAAAAAAGCACTTGCTATTGTTGGAGCTTTAGACAAGGCAGATATTCTTCCACAAATTGAAGAAACACTTGGAACATTACCACCTTCAACTGATAACAACTTCAACATCGAAAAACCTGTTTTAACAGAGAGAAAAGAAGTTACCAATATCAAATCAGACTTAAACCAAGCACACATCATCAAAGGATGGCAAGTTCAAACTTATGGTGAGGAAGATTATCCTGCGTTGATTTTATTAAACATCATGCTTGGTGCTTGCGGTTTATCTTCAAGATTATTTATGGAACTGCGTGATAAAAAAGGTTTGGCATATGTTGTTAGAAGTTCTTATGAAACATATAAACTTGTTGGTAATTTTATGATTTACATCGCAACAGAAGCTAAAAATATTGATGTTTCTCTAAAAGGCTTTGATGAAGAAATCGAAAAAATCAGAACAATTCCTGTTTCTGAAAAAGAACTTAACGACGCTAAAAACAACTTAATTGGCAAATGTGCTTTCTTAGACGAAACAAACGTTCAACAAGCATGCTCATATGCTAAATACGAATCTCTTGGTTTTGGCTTTGAATATACTGAAAAAATGAAAGAATTAGTAAAAGAAGTTACAGCAGAACAAGTTTTGGCTTGTGCTCAAAAATACTTCAACGACAAATACGTTCTTTCTATCATCAAACCATAATAAACCAATAAAAATTGATTCTATTTATCCCTATACAATAGCTTGTTGTAAACGTGATGAACGATTTTCGTTAAGAATGTTTTTAAGTTTCATAATTGCTTGAGCATGTAACTGGCAAACACGTGATTCTGACATTGATAGAGTTTCGCCGATTTCTTTCATTGTCATGTTTTCTTGATAGTACAAGACCATTAAAACTCTTTCACGCTCAGGAAGTCTTTGTAATGCACGTTGCAAATCTGATTTTACATTCTTTTCTTCCATTTGTTCTTGCGGATTTAATTTATTTGAATCTTCAATAGTATCAATAATTTCCATACTATCTTCAGAAGAACCGCGTTTTTCATAAATTGATGTTACAACTACATCTTCTGACATAATTTGATTTACTTTATCAGGATCCATTTCCAAATAATTAGCAATTTCAGTAGTTGTAGGAGTTCTGCCATACTCTTGTTTTAAATATTCTGCAGCCTGTTTAATATCTTTAATTTTCTTTCTTACGCTTCTTGGTAAGAAATCTTCAGAACGAATTCTATCTAATATTGCACCACGAACTCTGATAAGAGCATAAGTTTCAAATCTGGTATTTTTTTGAGGTGAAAAACGTTCAATAGCATTGATTAAACCCTCAACCCCATATCCTGCAATATCTTCAATAGAAATAGTTACAGGTAATGAAACCTTAACACGTCCAACAGCATATCTTACAAGATAAATGTATTGAACAATCAAAGCATCTCTTGCTTGCTTATTTGATTTATCAGCAAGGTATTTTTCCCACAAAGCAACAAGCTCATCTTCCGACATTCGCTTTATGTTGTTATATGAAGAAAAATCAAAACTTTGTTCCATTAACCTACCCAATTCTTCTACTTCGTTTTTCTACATTTCTATTCTATAATATTCAGCAATTTAAACATCATTTAAAAGGATGAAAACTTTCTCAACCTATTAAAGTATTCAGGGTAGATAAATAGAAAAAAACATAAAAACCATGCTACCAAAAACGTTTTTTACTATATGGTCTTAAAACTTTCGGATTGTTCTTATCCCTTACATAGAGAGGCTTATCGTATTTTCTCACTTTACTTTTTGCAGACTTAGCATTAGCATCATCCTTATTAAAAAACGGCAGATAATATTTCTTAGGTGCTCTGGCTTTTATACCTTTAGAAATATCCTCTTCTCCATCAATGATTGCTTCAACATAACGTTCGGTTGCATCAACATGCTCTTGCGGGGCATTACGATACTTCAAACGCTGTTTATTATACGCTTTTTGATACTTACCCATAGGTACCATTGATACCAATCCCAATATGGTAAAAGCTATTAATACTAAAAAAAACTTTTTTAAAATGTCATGGATACGCATATTTATAGAATAACAAATTTCAAAATTTTAGTAAATGGCATGCTCAAAAATAATTCATGACAAAATGTTAATAAATTGTCTAAAAACCTAATATTTAGTAGAATAAAAGAGTGTGAAAAACTTTTGGTAAAGGAGAGCAAAAAATATGATT
>JAZSDA010000038.1:0-9589 GCA_045530955.1 Candidatus Gastranaerophilaceae bacterium | reverse complement strand
AGACAAGGTACACCGACAAAAGCTATTGCTAATGCTATTAAACAAATTATCTTTTTCATACTACAATTCTCCTTTCGACATCACAAAGCATCACATATGTTAAACGAATTGGCATGGATAATTGTTCATTTTTTAAGGAACATAAAATTATCCAAATATATAAAGAGAAATAATAATATCTTTATGATAAAATATAGGCGTGAAAAATTTTATTAAAATATTTTTTATAGTAGTTTGTTTTTTCATTTCCCTTAGTGCAAATGCAAGAGAAATGGATTTTTCAGCCTTTAATTCCAATTTTTCACAACAAGAAATCATTTTAGATAGTGTATCAATTCCAGATGAGCCTGAACTAACTTTATCTGATGATGTTAGCGAAAATTCTATTGCTTCAGCAAACAGTCAAAGACACGAAATTAGTGCATCAACATCAAGAAGAGATACTTATAATGGCGGAACAATCGAAAAAACTTCCACTCAAAACAAACTATTACAACAAATTTTTACATCAAAATATAATAAATCATTATTTAGCAAATCTCATAAAATATCTCCACATTTAAAAAATGAGATTTGTACAAGAGCCCCTTAATCTCCTTGTATAAATCAAATTTAGTTTATACATTTACAATTTAATAGGAGAGAAAAATGAATATCGAATTATGGAAGGATGGACTCCTTCTAATGGTTATTGGTATGGGTTTTGTATTCTTCTTCCTTGCAATAATGATTTGCGTTATGAATATTAACGCTAAAATCATTAGTTTCTTGGGCAAATATTTCCCAGAAGCAGTGGAAGAAGAACAAACTATATCTAAGAAAAAATCAACAACAAACAATGACTCTGAAATAGCTCTAGCAATTGCCTGTGCCGTTGCAGCACTTAAAGGAGGCAAAAAATGCTAGCAAAGAAGGACACCCAATCTCATTTATGAGATTTTTGAAATATGGTGTATGTATTGTAACCATCTCACTTGTTATAAGCACAGCTTATGTATATTTGAGATTTCTAAAATAGGAGAAAAAGATTATGACAGATAACATAAATAAAGAACAAAATAACGGACCGGCTTTGAATAGAAGCCATTACTCAGAAAGCAAAGGAACTGGAGCCCTTAGTACAATAATTTTTGTAATTCTTGTAACTATTGGCATGGTTATTTTGGCACATTTCAAAGGAAGCTAAATATTTTGGGCAGATTTTATCTGCCCTTTTTAACTTAAAGGAAAAAGATTATGGAAAAAAGAAAAGAAAAATATTCATTAGTATAAACTGTACGTTCTGATACTCATAGCGTACAGATACATTTACCCTAAAATAATCGCACGGTACTTCTACGGAAGTACCTTTTCTTTTACTATCGGCGGTATCGGTGAAATTATTATTCTCTCCATATAGTCATCATTTATAGCCTTAACTTCATTTGCAACTTTTTGAATATCTTCATTAGTATTTACTGTATATTTTTTCGCAAACCTCAACGCCATAATACCTTTGTCAGGATGCTTTTCGTATTTCATAACGTTATAAACAAAACACGCACAATCATCACTAATCTCATTTTCTAAATAACTCAAAACCGCAATATCTAATTTTTTATTTTGAACAAATTTCAATAATAATTTCTTTTCATCTGCTGAAACTTTTTTATCAATATCAGATGCGTATTTTAAAGGATTTGAAATCTCTGGCAAATAAGTTATTTCAACTTTACTTGTCCATAAATCATCATTCTCACCATCAATAAAATATTCATTTTCGATTTTTGTTTTATCATTATCAACAGTTTTCAATTTATAAATCAAATCATTAAAATGGATATTTTCAGCAAACACTGATAAATTTAAGCCTAAAAATACAATTAAAACTGACAACAATTTTTTCATAACAAATTCTCCGATAATAAAACATTATCGAAAAACGCACTTACAAAAATCAGACAAAACGATAATCCACTTGGTTAATTTAGTATGAACCAAAGTTTTTAGTCAAATACTCATAAGAACGTTTATAAGCATCAACTTCAAGTGCGTTATTATGATATTCAGGAGATCCTACCTGAGGATAGTTTCTTACAGCTTCTAAAAGAGTATAAGCAAGCTTTCCTTGTTCAGAATCTTTGCTATGTTTTTGAACCGTCGGAGTTTTATCTGCCCAATACGAATCCTTATGAAGCTTTTCTGTAAGTTCAGCTAATTTCTTTTCTTCAGCCTCATTCTTAGGTTTTATATGAGTCCACGCCTTGGTAATCTCTTTTTCGCCAATACCTTCAGTTGATCTCATAATCATATGTTGTTGAGCGTGAATAAGTTCGTGGTATAGTTTATGGATAACAAACTTTTTATAATCATCATCTGTCATTGAAACAACTTTCACATCATCCGCAATCATCTTAATATTTTTACGATTAGCATTAGCAACCATTTCACAACTTGCTTTATCTGCAAACATCGGCATACCTATTTGAGGAGCAACTAAAGTCAAATATCTGCCATTTTTAACCATAACGACTTTTTTATCAAAATTAAAAATTTCACCTAGGCTTAGTGCTATTTCATTCTTGCTAAACGTAAAACCCCCTGCCATAACATTATCTGATGGCCCGTAAAATTTAAGAGTAGGCATAACATCAATACCTAATTCTTTACCAATCTGAGCATAGATTTTATCCAATGCTCCATTTGGGAATAATGCGTTAAGCTTTTGAGTATAAACATCTTGAGTTTTAGTCGAACGAACAAAAGTATCTTGAGGAGCTGACATATCAACTTTGTTTTGGTTTGAAACACCATCACCTTTGAAACTTACAGGACTAACACTGTTTACAAAATTATTAAAATAAACCTTCATATTTTATATAAAACATGAAGGTTAAATTTTTTGCTACTTTTATTTTTGATTTCTTAATTTTGTAATAAATCTTTCCAATCGCCCAATTGCTTCTTTTAGATTTTCTAAAGAATAAGCATAAGATATTCTCAAAAATCCTTCACCACAATCCCCAAACGCAGTCCCTGGAACGATTGCAACTTTTTCTTCTTGCAAGAATTTTGTCGCAAACTCTTCACTTGTCATCCCAAATTCTTTTATACAAGGGAATACATAAAACGCTCCAAATGGTTCAAAGCAATCAAGCCCCATTTTCTTAAACGAATCCATCAAAAATCTTCTGCGTTGATTGTACGCTTGTCGCATTTCTTCAACATCCTTATCACCATTTTTCAACGCTTCCACTGCTGCATATTGGCTGATTGTTGGAGCACACATAATTGCAAATTGGTGAATTTTTGTCATCTGTTGAATCAATTCTTTTGGTGCACACGCATAACCTAAACGCCACCCTGTCATAGCATACGCTTTTGAAAAACCATTGATAAGAATTGTACGTTCTTTCATGCCCTCAATTTCAGCAATAGAAACGTGTTTTTCTTTATATGTTAGTGCGGCATAAATCTCATCTGACATTACAAGAATATCTTTTTCGATACAAACTTTTGCAATAGATTCCAAATCCTTACGTTCCATAATCGCACCTGTTGGATTATTAGGAAACGGAAGAATTAAAATTTTTGTTTTATCAGTAATTGCAGCTCTTAATTCTTCAGCCGTTAGACGAAATTCATTTTCAGCTTTCAAATTAATTATTACAGGTTTTGCTCCAGCTAAAACTGCACAAGGCTCATATGAAACATATGATGGCTGAGGAATAATAACTTCATCCCCTGGGTTAATAATAGCTCTTAAACCAATATCGATAGCTTCAGAGCCACCAACAGTTACAATAATTTCGTTATCGGAATTGTATTCTAAATTCTGAGTACGTTTTAAGTAATTTGCAATTTCAATACGCAAATCTTTTAAACCAGCATTAGATGTATAGAAAGTTTTACCACGCTCAAACGCATAAATCCCTTCATCTCTAATATGCCAAGGAGTATCAAAATCAGGTTCACCAACACCAAGTGAAATAGCATCTTTCATCTCACTTACGATATCAAAAAACTTTCTGATACCTGATGGTTTAATATTTACGACTGCATCTGATAAATACTTTCTCATGGGGTAATAATCTCTCTTTCATCTTTATTTTTCTTGTTAATAATTGTGCCGTGATCTTTGTATTTTTTCAAAATAAAATGAGTCGCAACACTAAAAATATTTTCTAAAGTTGATAATTTATAAGAAACAAAATTTGCGATTTCTTTTAACGATTTTTCTTCCAAAATTACCATCAAATCATAACCACCAGAAATTAGATATACATCTTTAACTTCAGGATAGTTATAAATTCTTTCTGCAATACTATCAAAACCTGTACCACGTTGAGGAGTAACTTTAACCTCAATCAAGGCTGTAACTTTTGAAATAGAAGTTTTTTCCCAGTTAATCAATGTGTGATAACCGCAAATTACACCCTCTTTTTCCAAGTTAGAAAGCTCTTCTAATACATTTTCTTCAGGTTGGCCTAATAATACTGCCAATTCACTAAAATCAATTCTACTGTTTTTTTCAATTATTGATAATAATTCATCTCTCATAATTATCTCCCTTGTGTTTTGAACTAATTATAACAGAAAAACAGGGACTAGCACTAGCCCCTGTTTTTTATTTGTAAATTTTACGAATTATGCGTTTGCGTTTACAGTTGATTCTGCAGCTTCTTCTACGACATAAACACCGTGAGATTTAGCATAACTTTTTGCAGCAGCTTCATCTTGTAATTTAGCAACTGAATCATCAATTATGTTATTACCTCTGTGGTTGAAGAATGGAACTTCAGCTAGTTCATCAGCAGCTTTCGCAGCTTTTACAGCTTCAGTTGCTGCCGCAATTTCAGCTTTATCAAAAATTTTACCTGCTGGTATAAATTTGTGAGCTTCATCTGTCATAAATGATTGAATTGTTTTTTGAACACCGGTAAATGTAACGTTGTTAACCATCATAATTAATTTTCCTTTTTTGTTTACTTGTATTAGAGTCTAAATATATGTTCCGTCAAAAACCTCTAAATATTTATTTTTGACAATTTGTGGGGTTGTTATTTACATTAGTTAATAATTCAATAGCAAAATTTTGCTTTCACATGTATTATACATCGTGAAGAAAGATTATCACATGGAAATAAAATATACTACACAAAACTTCACAGGATATGATGCAAGAAAACTAAAAGGTTTATTTGTTAGTGACAAACGATGTGCTGAAACTTTACAAAAGCTATCAGGGGCAATGGATGTTGACATATTTACCCCAAGTATTGCATCTAAATCTATACGAAAAGAACTAGCTGAAATTTCTGCTCAAAATAAATTCATTTGGGCTCAAGATTACATAACTGTAATGGATAATAGAGCAATACTATTTGATTCAACACGCGAACATCTTAAACGTGTTCTTAGAGCATCCGCAGACGGGCTAAGTAAAGCGCTAAAACTTCCAACAATTAAATCTGAACCACATTTAAGAGGTGGAAACTTCTTTGTCTGTGATGTTAATGGTGTAAAAAAACTCTTAGTTGGTGATAATAAAGCCGACATTTATCCTCAAGACTTGTTCAAGAAAATATTTGGCGTTGATGAAATCTGCCCACTTCCTCGTCTTGATTGGCACATAGATTTATTCGTAAGACCACTTGATAATGGCAATGTTTTGGTTGCTGATTACACAAAAACAAAAGATGGTTTAAACAGAGGATTAGATATTCTTAGACAACACGCAAAAAGAAACGATATTACATCAGAACAGAAAGTTCAGTTAGATGAAATTATTGATAAACTTGAAACAGAAATTGCAAAGTGGGATATCACTGAACAATTTGCACGATACAAACCTCAAGAAAAAACAACTCAAATAATAAACACTCTATCTGATAATGGATTTAATCCAATCCCTGTTCCTGGAACTCATTATTACCTTGATGGGATTAAAAACCCAGACTTAGAACAAGAACGTTTAGAAAACTTTGCAAAAAATATGCAAGATTTAAATGAACTTGCACAAAATCATACACCTGATATTCAACAAAGAGTAAATCAATACATCAAATTAAAAACATTTGAAGTTTCTCAAAAACAAAATATTGGAGTAGAACTAGAAAACATATACGAAAACAATTTTATAAACGCAATCGTAACTAAAAACCAAAATGGTGAACTTGTTTACGTTACAAACGCATCACTACTTGATAGAAAGTTGGGTATAACCACAGAAATTGAAGAATTAACAGGTTTTAGCACAAGAAAAATGTTTGTTGATAGCATTAGCCCATACATAAAACCAGAAAACATACATTTTATTGACGAAAGATTAACTGAACGACTTTTCAAATTTATGGGTGGTATTCACTGCACTGTCTCAGAAATTCTTTAACATAGATTTACATAGGGAATAAATTTTGGCAATTTTTCAACTTGAAATCGTTTATATTTATAGGTAGAATTTTCTTAGGTAAATTATGCAATTAGACAAAGTTACAAATAGCAAGATGAATATACAACCCCAACTTAAGGCTGAAACAACTAATAATCAACCGGAAACTTTGTCTTGCGAAAATTCTATCGAAACATCAATTTATAATCAAAAAGGGGTACACGTTCCGTTCTGTGGGATATGGTCAAGAAGTTCAACAAGAATAGAAAACGAATGTATTGAACTTTTACAAAACATTCGCAACGGGAAATATAAACTTTTCACTCCGTCTGAATCCAAGAAGATTTTACAGTCATTAGAACAAGAACTTTGCGAAGAGGAAAGACCAAACATTATTAAAGAAGTAATGGCAATGACTTGGGATGAAGCTATTCCTGGACCTGGGGTTAAAGTTGATATGTTCAACGCAGCAGGGGAGCCAATTCCTAGACAATTTATTCAAAAACTTATCAAACTAAACGCTGGACGTAGTGCTGATGATAGACTTGCCGTGGTGGAATTTGCACGTTACGAACAAGATATTGGAGCAACAGAACCACTTGGAGCGTTTTTTAAATTGCATGAAGAAAGATTGCAAGAATTAATACCATTTTTGAGAAGAATAACAGACTTAAATTATGCGGGTGATGCACTTAAAGATTCACCTTATGAAAAATATATCCCTGAATTATATGATCATTTCAGATGCTTAGTTTATGGTATAGATGACTTGTCTAAACCTGGAACAAAGTTAAAAAAACAACAGATTAAAGATGAATTAGTTGAAGTCTTAAGTGATGATTACTTCTGGCGAAAAGATGATTATCCAAGCGAAGACGCACGCAAAACAATCTTGGAACTAGTAAAAGACATGAACGATTATGCTATGGAACGTATTGTTAAATAATAAAAAGTATGGGTGGACACCTCAAAATAAAACAAATGTAATTTATTTTATTGGGGTGTAACTCGCTTGGTGTTTGAGTTGTGCCGTAGTTCCCTTACTTTTGTTGAGACAATGTAATCCAGTCCGTAGAGTCCTTTTCGAGGGTATTGAGAAGGGTGGATTTGAGGAAGAAATGAGACGATTTGTCCGTTTAAAATGTCATTCTGAGCTTGACTCAGAATCTATCAATGTTAGTTGTAGTGAACCATACAGGATAGACCCTGAATCAAGTTCAGGGTGACGAAATAGCATTTTATTTTCATTTACCCCTAAATTACATTGATTACATCTTCCCTCTTTTGAGGGAAGTGATTACTTCCCTCTTGCAACAACCACTTCCGACTTCGAGGGAAGTTTTGAATAAATTACATCAAATGTAATTTATTGAGTTTAAATTACATTTGGGTAAATTCTATTTAAAAGTAGTCGCAGAAATAGCAAAAAAAATCTTGTTAGATTATTATATTATGTATGATTACTACTATGAGGCCTAAAGAAAATCTACAAACGTTTAAAGGTAATCCTTTGGTCAATGCTGCTATATTCTTAGATAGTCGAGTATTGATGAATAAGGCTGCTTTAGATGTCGCTTGTGATGTGCCTATAGTTTTGAATGCTAATAACAAAGTTGAGAGAAGAGAAAGGTTTAATCGTGCAATTATCCCTTGGCTAATCGCTTATGCAAGTCCTTTTATTACATTACCTTTGACAAATCGTTTAGCTATGAAACATATAGCAAAATTATCTTCTTTTAATGGAAATGAGACGAATCTAATTAAAATTTCTAATAAGTTTTTAACTTCTAATGAATTACTCAAAAATGGTGCAAAAGAAATATCACAAAAATTTGATATCAATTTATCTGAAGTTTTGAAAAAGTGTAATGGCGATTATGGAGTTTTAAGAAAGAAACTCACTAATGCTAAAACTGCGGTTACAAGTTTTGATTTTCTAATTACAACTTTTATGGCTGGTTCTATAGGTTTTCTTAACAATGCACAAACAAAAAAGAAAACAGGTCAAAAAGGTTTTTCTGCTGAGTTTGAGATGGCTGATAAACAAACTGTTGAAGCTCGTACCGAAGGGTTTAACAAAACTAGCGATAAGTTCAAAAAAGCTTACATTGGAACTCTTGCAGGACTTACATTGCTTCCTTTAGCATTAAGGAAAGGAATGTTGGCAAATAACTCTACGAAATTGAATTCTTTTATAAAAAAACATGCAGACAAATTTGATTACAAAGATGGTATTTTTATGAGCAGATTCCCATTTTTCTTAATGGCAGTTGGTTCATATCTTGGTATATTTGGAGCCTCAAGGAATGAAACGGAAATTAAAGACAATGCCATTCGTTCGGTATTCTCATTAACTGCATTTTTTGGAGGAGATTTATTAATTGGTAGTACATTAGCAAGACTTTCAGATAAATTTTTGAAAACCGATTTACTAGAGAAAAATGCTCCTAAAACTTTATTGAATAAAATTGTTCCCCCGACTAAAAAACTTGAAAATTTGACAGGGCGTTCAAAAAATATCGGTGCAGCTCTTTTTTGGATTAATTTAGCAAGTTTAGCAGGATTTATGGGGTGGGCATTACCTTTAACATTAAATAAAATGATAAAAAAAGATGTTGATAATTATGTTAAAAACAATGCAACACCACAATCAAATAATAACTATTCTATGAAAGCCTTTTTAGAAAAATCAAAAAATACAAATATGCTACAATTCAAACTAGAACCAACCCAACTTATCAACGCTTAACATATATAATAAACAAATAAAGAAAGGAACTGCAACGTGGATTTAGTAGTAAAAGAAAGAGATATGACCGAAAAAGCTAAAGAAGGATTACTTAAATTAAGACAGTCTGATATTGACTTAACAGATATATTTAACCAATTTTTAGAAAAGTATTCAGAAAAAACAAAAACATCTCAAATTTAAGGATTTAAAAAACTGGGCTAAATGCAATAAAAAAGACCTCCTTGTCGGAAGTCTTTTTTATTTGGGACCAGAGGGATTCTGCTAGAGTTGTTCGTGAGCATAGGAAATGCGAACAACTACAACTCGTATGCCGTAGGCTTACCCGTTTGTTATCGACTACGAGAGATAACAAACTTGGGTTCGAAACCCTGGGGCTTTTGGCAATAAAAAAGACTCCCTTATCGGAAGTCTTTTTTATTTGGGACCAGAGGGATTCGAACCCACGACCAAGGGATTATGAGTCCCCT
>JAZSDA010000063.1:0-30180 GCA_045530955.1 Candidatus Gastranaerophilaceae bacterium | reverse complement strand
GGCATACTTGACTTGTACGATTCGGATTTCATATCCTCATCTACAATTCAAGCATCTTCACGCCCACCATTTTAAAAGAATCCGCAAGGGTTCTTTTTTTATTGCCAAAATTGTAGGCGATTTCGACTCTTTAATGTTAGGTAAAAAACCAACCTACTAACTGTTAGTCCGTAGGTCAGACACAGCCTGACAATAAAATCACAGATAAATATTATTTAATTAAACCGATATGCTCAAAAGCAAGCAATATTAAACAAATTAGTATTGCAATAAATACAATAGCCATAAATATCACGAATCCATAGCCTAATTGTTCAGCCAACAACAAAATACGCGGATATTTTTTATTATTTTTATAAAAGTAATTGATATCTTTTTTTATAATAGCACCATCTTCATTTGTATGAATTGAATATTCAAAATTAGGCAAATATTTAGCTATACTTAAAAATCGCAATGCAAAGTTCCATTTACGAAGAGATATTTCAGCTACAGAAGGATTGACTGAAAAACTTATCATTTTGTTGTTATAATATACACTAACAGTCTGTTCCAAATCATCATTAGACCTTACTCCTGGAGTTGGATAAAAGCTCACATTTAATGTAACTTTTTGTATATCTTTTAGGGGTATATTTATAATATTATCTTTATTTTGAACAGTATTAAAATATGTCAATACTAAATTATTATTTTTAATTTCAATTAAACGAAGATATTCATAAGTGTTATTTATTTCTTGATAACCCCAATAGGCAAAAGCAAGGAAGTTTATTAGATAAGCCGCTCTAACAGCTGGAACACAAGTAGTCCTATCAAGACACATATCAACCAAAATAATTATTCCCAAAAGCATCACCACAAGGTAAGTTAATTTTGAAATGTGCGATTCTGCAACAACTCTCTTATTCATAAAACAATACTCTCACATTATTTTCTACGGTTTAATAATAACATATTTCCTATAATTGTAAAGAGTTTGTATGTCAGGCACAGCCTGACAAGAACTCCTTCTAAGCAATACCAAAGAAATTAGTAATATCATTACCCGCTTTATATGCATCTTTTTCTGCCCATTGTGCAAAATACCCAGATGTACTAGCAGAAACAGGGCAATAATTTGATGTACTTCTAGCAGAATTTTCAGCAAATTTCAAATATACTTTAGGAATACCATTCTTACCCATTGGCATTCCAAAAATATGTTCAAATACCTCTTGTGGTATATCAAAATTCTTAGGTTGACTTGCTTTTACATACTCTTCAGGAGCATAGTGGTATGCATAATATCGTTGTTTCAAATGCCTTAATTCATGGTGAATTGTATTAAAACCTTCACTTTTTGACAAATTCGCTCTAATATGAACATCACCCAACGGATCTGTAAAACCTAAAATATTACTTTTTCCAGGAAATGGCTTATCTGAGAGTTTAAATTCAGTAGGTAACGAACCTAAGCCGTAATTATTTTTTGCTTCGTTAAATATAGCTTTAAAATATTCGTCTTTTGAAGCCGTTACACCTAATTTTTCGATTTCCTTGTAACGTTTCAACATTTCAACAGTTTCAGCTTCAGAAATATTACGTAAAAATACTTTACTGAAAGTCTTTCTTGCATTTGGAATATCTGCAAATAAATCTGCAAACTTTGTATCAATTGCCTGCATTGCTTTATTTACCTGAGAGGATTTACCTAATTTCAAAGCTACTAATAGACTCAAGCCACTTAAAGTTAACCCACCAAGAGCAATTAAAAGATTTTTATTTCCTTTTTGAGAAATTTTACTTGAAGATACATACTCATCAACAGGGGTAGTTGAGTCAACACTCTTACTAGTTGCACCAAACACAACAGCATTTTTACTTTCGCATTGTCGATTATTTAAAATATAGTTACTTACACCAGATATCATACCAATCACTAACAAATATTTTAATTCGTACGATTATATAAAGTTCAAACAATATAAAAATTGCTATTTGTAAAAATTATGGTTCAGAAAATAAGTTTATGGTATTATGTAATTCCTAAAATAGAAATATCAGACTTATGGATTCATTAACAATAAATACATACAGACCTCAATACAATTACAGATACAATCCGTCTTTCCAAGGTGGCTTGAAATCTCTTAACGACCTGAATCCAATCTCAAGATATTCAGACAGATACTTTAGACGTGTAGCACAAGAATCACGCAAATTTATACAACAAATTATCCCTGAATTAAAAAATAACCTAGATGTAATTCCAATTAGAAGCACTAAAAAGATTACAATTTCAGCATGGGATATCAAACCAAACAACTCAGATAATTACGTACTATTCATGCATGGAATGTCCCAAAACGTAAGCAATTACCAAAGTTTATATAAACAAATCAACCAACAAAATATTGGAATTTTTGCAGTTGAATATAGAGGCTATGGTGCAAACCATCCTGCAAACTTCTCAGAAGACAAACTTCGCCACGATGTAGAAGTTGCCTATAAATACTTAACAGAGAAAAAAGGCATCAAGCCTGAAAACATTACAGTAATCGGACACAGCATGGGAGGAGCTTTAGCTACAAACTTTGCAAGCAACCACCCTAATATCAAATCTCTAATACTAATTTGCCCAATTGTTAACGCTGCAAAAATCGGAGAAAAATTTGCACTAAACAAAACCCTTGGAGAAGGAATTCCACCAAGTGTAAAAGATTTCACAAACAAAATAAAACCATTAAATTGGTTATATTCTCTAAGATTAAGTTCACTTCTAAAAATGAAATCAAACAAAGTTCCTACATACATTATCCAATCAAAAAATGACGTTGTAACCCCATTGGGTTCAGCTAGAACATTAGCTAAAGTTGCAAAACGTCAAGGTGTTCTACAAGACATCAAAGTCCTTGAAAGTGGTGGGCATATGGTTGATAGCAACAAAGTAAGTATAATTGGTGAATTTTTAGACAGAATTTACTCAAAGTAAATTTGTAAATATAAACAATTCATGTCATAATAAATCTGTAATATTGAATTAGGGATGAGTTATGGAATATAAATTAAAAGAAACGGTCTCAAAAGACGCATTTAGATATGGTTATTTAGTAAATAAAATTGCACCATTTTTAAAACCTCACTTACCAAGAATTATATTAAACTTAGTTCTTGCAGTACCATTGGGCTTATTAGATGGGGTTGTAGCATTTGCACTAAAACCATACATGGACTGTGTAATAAACGGAAAAACATGGACAGTTGGAAGTTTTACACTAGAACAAAACACTTTGGCTATTGCAATTCCATTTGGTATTATTCTTTTTGCAATCGTTGAGGGCGCTTTGAAATATGCTAACAACTACTTAACAGACTGGACTGGTAACAAAATTTCTAACTCATTAAAAGTTAAATTATTCAACAAGCTGACAACCTTAGATCCAAAATTTTACGACATAAATTCTTCAGGACTAGTTCTAACAAGATTCTATACAGACCCTGAAACAGCGTCAAAAAATATAATAAACACTTTAAAAACATTTATTATGACAAGTTTTGGCATTATCGGATTGGTTACAGTATTGTTATACAACTCTTGGAAATTAGCAATCATCGGCGTTGTAATTATGGGTATGGCAATCACTCCTGTAACATTCATTAGAAAAAAAGTTAAAAAAGTTTCTAATGCAACAATGGTTGTTGGTGGTGATATGACAACCACTTTCAACGAAACTTTTGCTGGCAACAAAATTATGACTGCCTACAACTTACAAGAACAACAAAATCAAAAATTTGAAAAACAAATAAAAGACCAATTCAACCTAACAATTTCATTAACAAAACGTGTCGGCTGGATGTCCCCAATTATGCACTTTGTGTGTTCAATCGGTATTGCCGTTGTTATGTTTTACGGTAACCACTTAATCATAACAGGCGAAATGACCGCAGGAAGTTTTGCATCATTCGTAACTTCATTATTGTTATTATATAAACCTGTTAAAAACTTAGGTGCAACTCTTACAAACTTACAAACAACATTTGTTGCTTTAGGCAGAGTATTTGAATTATTTGACCTAACACCACACATCGAAAACAGAAAAGACTCTATTCCAATGAGAACACTTAATTCTGGAATTTCATTTGAGAACGTTTGGTTTGAATATGAAGAAAACACTCCAGTATTGAAAAACTTCAGCCTAAATGTAGCAAAAGGTGAAACAATTGCACTTGTCGGAAACTCTGGCGGTGGCAAAAGTACCACTGTAAACTTACTTCCTAGATTTTACGACATCAAAAGTGGTGCTATAAAATTTGACGGAGTAAACATCAAAGACTATGACCTAAATAGCTTAAGAGAAAATATTTCATTCGTATTCCAAGATAACTTCCTATTTTCAGGAACAATCAGGGAAAATATCCTAATGGGTAAACCTGATGCAACAGATGAAGAAATAAATTTGGTTATCAAAATGGCACACCTAGACGAATTTTTACTAACCCTAGAAAACGGCTTAGATACATATGTCGGTGAACGTGGAGCATCATTATCAGGCGGTCAAAGACAACGTGTAGCTATCGCAAGAGCAATGATTAAAAACGCACCTATTGTAATTCTTGACGAAGCAACATCAGCACTTGATAACGAATCTGAAGCTATCGTTCAAAAAGCACTTGATAACTTAATGCAAAATAAAACAGTATTTGTTATTGCTCACAGACTTACAACAATCCATAACGCAGATAGAATTGCAGTTATTAACGAAGGCGAACTTGTAGAACTTGGCACACACGATCAGTTGATGACAATTCCTGACGGCAACTACAAGCACCTGTACGAAATGCAATTCAAAGACCAAGAGGTGAACGTTTAATGAAAAGTATTATCATCACAAAATGGATTGAACCGTATAAATTATTAGAAACAATTAAGATTGAATACAACTTCAAAGACTTTACCTTTGACGGAATCTCTAAACCAATGGAAAAGAAAAAATTCTTTAATGAACTTGAAAAAGGTTCTAACGCTGTTGGTTTATATATGAAAAACGTAAACAAATACTACTTGTTTACAAAAGATGAGCCTTGCGACATTTGGAATAAACTAACAGAAATTTTTGGTTTTGTTGATGGGGATTTTGAGGTTTCTGACGACATTACAAACAAGCCATTTGATATGGTTGACTTAGGAAAAGCAGAAGCCAGTTTAATTTTATAGATTTAGCAATTCATTCACAACAGAATCGACATTTCTGTCTAAAGTTTCAATAGTTGAATTATTATAAATCACATAATCTGATTTTTTAATCTTTTCATCTTGACTTTGTTGTGCATCCATACGGGTTTTAGCATATTCTTCAGTGTAATTATTGCGTGCAATCAGACGTTTCAATCTAATCTCATCATCACAATAAACAAAGACTATCTTATCAAACAACTCTTCCATGCCTGCTTCAAACAACAACGGAATTGCTACAAACGCAAGAGTTTCAGCATTGTATTGCTCAAAAAATTCCCCAATTTTGACTTTTACCATTGGATATAAAATATCTTCCAAGCGTTTTTTAAGTTCAATATCCGCAAAAACAATTTTGCCTAATTTTTCACGGGAAATTTCGCCATTTTCAAACACATCAAAAGTCGAAAAAGCGTCAGCAACCGCATCACAAGCCAAAAGCTCATGACAAACCTTATCAGTATCTAAAACAGCATAACCACTTGTTTGTAGTGCTTTTTCTACTGTTGATTTTCCACTTGCAATATTCCCAACTATTGCGACCTTAAGCATTTTTACTTGCAATCCTATTTAAAAAGTTTCTCAAATCTTTTATTTGCCCCGGTTTAATCGGCTTAAATTCTCCACGTTTCAACCCGTCTAAAGTAAGCGTAGCGTGTTGGATACGTTTTAGAGAAACAACTTCAAACCCAAGATGTTCAAACATTTTACGAATTTGACGATTCAACCCCTGATGTAGAAGTACTTCCATAACAGTTGAAGTATTATCAAATTCCAAAACATCTACTTGTGCATAAGCCATTTTCCCTGGTTCAATTTCAATACCTTTATACATTGTATTGATATCATTTTGAGAAATTTTACCGTTAATAACTACTCTATATAGTTTTGGAACTTTTACAGACGGGTGTGTTAATTCATTTATCAAATCTCCGTCATTTGTAAGAATAATCAACCCTGTTGAATCTTTATCCAAACGTCCCACAGGTTTTAATTTGTGCAAATTCTCAGGCAATAAATCATAAATTGTTTTACGACCTTTTTCATCATCTGCAGTTGTTATATAACCTGCAGGTTTATAAAATCTATAATATTCGTGTTTAATCGGATGGATAAGTTTACCATTCACAAAAACTTTGTCTTTTGGCTTAACGGAAAAACCAAGTTCAGTAACTTTCTTTCCATTAACCATTACTACTCCTGATTCAATAAGCTCATCTGCCTTACGACGTGAACAAAGACCAGAAGATGCGATATATTTATTTAAGCGAGTATTGGACATTTCAACACCTCATTAAAAATATTAGCCAAACTCTCAGGAACTCTTCTATAAAGTTTGCCCTCTTTATTTACGCAAACAATAGTAACTTCAGCTTCAACGAAAACCTTACCTGTTTCTTTACTTGAAATCACTTGTTTAAACACTGCAGAAAGTCCATTAAATGACTGCAATTCAGTTTCAACAAGCATTACATCGTTAATTTTTGCAGACATTTTATATTTAATATTTATACCTGCAACAGGAATAACAATATCACTTTCATCACGCAATGCTTCTAAATTCATTCCTTGCATTTCTGTCCAATAGACACGCCCCATCTCCATCCAACGAAGATAAGATCCGTGCCACACGATACCATATGAATCGGTATCAGCATAAAAAACCCTTTGTTCAAATATATGTTTATTCATACTGAAATTATAACACGAAACAACCATTTAGAATATTTTTAATGTAAAATATAAATATGGATAAGAAGATTTCTGAAAAAGTTATTAGTAGATTAACTCTTTATCACTGCATTTTGCGTGAATTTATCACAAAAGAGCATGAGTATATTTCCAGTAAACAAATCGCAACACTGCTAAGAATTGACGATTCTCAAGTAAGAAAGGATTTGAACTTACTAAACAATTCAGGAAAAACCAGAGTCGGTTACAATGTTAAAGAGTTAAAAACAACTATTGAAAAAACATTAGGCTATTCTAAAACAAAACACACTTGCATTATAGGTGCGGGAAACTTAGGAATGGCTCTTGCTAAATACGATAACTTCACAAGTTATGGTTTAAATGTAGTTGCAATGTTTGATAATGACACCAATAAAATCGGCAATAAAATTAACGACAAAGAAATCCTTGATATCAAAAAACTATCAGAATTTGTTTCTTATAACGAAATAGACATTGCTATTTTAACAGTACCAAGCAAATACGCTCAAGAAACTGCAGATTTAATAGTAAATTCAGGGATTAAATACATTTGGAACTTCACTTCAAGAGTTCTTAAAGTGCCTGAAGATGTTCAAGTTTGGAATGAAAACCTAATGGGTAACTTCTTGCAATTCACTTACAACATCTAAATTTTTTGTATTTAATTCATATATTTTTTTCAAACCTTCTAAAGTTAAGATTGGGTTTGTATAATCAAATGGACGCTTTAGATAATTTGCAATCAAACCGCAATAACCACCTGTTGCAACAATTGTTGCTTTTTCACCTAATTCTGCTTCACATTGAGCAATAAGACCATCAACCATACAAGCTGTACCTCTGATTACACCTGATAATATGGCATCTGTTGTGTTATGTCCAATTGCATTTTGAGAAATTGAAACATCAATTTTAGGTAGTTTTGAAGTTGATTTATTTAAACACTTCATCTGAGTATTGATACCCGGTGCAATAACTCCACCTAAAAATTCCCCTTTAGAATTCACAATATCAAATGAAGTTGCTGTACCAAAATCAATAACAATAACCGCACCATTATATTTATCCGCAACTGCAACTGCATTTGCAATTCTATCTGCACCAACTTCTCTAGGGTTATCGGTTTTAATTTTTACATTCAAATTAACATCATGTGCAACAAAAACTGATTTAATATTAAACACATTATCAACAGCTCTTTTGAATTTGACGTTAAGTTCTTCAACTACTGAAGCAATAACACAACCGTCGATTTTGTAATCTTTGAACAAAGACTTCAATAGGATTTCATATTCTTCACCTGACAAATCTCTGTCTGATGCCAAGCGAAATTCGTTAATATATCTGTCATTTTCAAATATACCAAGGGTAATATTAGTATTTCCGATATCTGCTGTTAATAACACAATAAACTAGTCCTCACATATCTGAAGACTAGTCTATTACAAACATAGTTTTTATGCAAAATTTTTAAATATTACTTGCACCTGTGTCATGTGAACCGGCAGCTGAGCCGTATCCAAACAATGAACCATCGTTATTTGCAGGTGGTTGCAAATTTGTTGCAAACAATGCAATATTCTTAAACTTGTTTTGATCAACAACTTCGCCGATATTAGTATCACCGGAACCTAATCCTGCTAGTGTTGAATTAAATCTATCAATAAAACTTGATCTTTCGCCATCAATTCTGCCATCGAAACTCATGGAAAACCTCCATATACTATAATCATAATCAACTACTCTTATAAAGTTTTTTTTAATGATTGGATTGCAGAAATTCAAAAATATTGTTACATTTCGTAATAAAAGAAAAAATTAGTAAAATTAGTCGAATTTATCATTATCACCTTGACAAAAAATTATGAGTGAATAGAATTAAGATATCGTAGAATACTAATTTAAAATAGTATATAGTAGACAGAAAAGAAGGAGATTAATCTCATGGCACGTGAAAAGTATGAACGTACGAAACCGCACGTTAACGTAGGTACAATCGGCCACGTTGACCACGGTAAAACAACATTAACAGCTGCTATTACAGGTACTTTAGCAGCAGCTGGTCAAGCAGCAGCTAAAAGATTTGATGAAATCGATGCTGCTCCAGAAGAAAAAGCAAGAGGTATTACCATCTCTACAGCTCACGTAGAATACGAATCAGCAACAAGACACTATGCACACGTTGACTGCCCAGGCCACGCTGACTATGTTAAAAACATGATCACTGGTGCTGCTCAAATGGACGGTGCAATTCTTGTAGTTGCAGCTACTGACGGTGCAATGCCTCAAACTCGTGAACACATCCTACTTGCTCGTCAAGTTGGTGTTCCAAACCTAGTTGTATTCTTAAACAAATGCGATATGGTTGATGATGAAGAATTACTTGAATTAGTTGAAATGGAAGTTAGAGAACTTCTTTCTTCATACGAATTCGATGGTGATAACATCCCATTCATCCACGGTTCAGCTTTAAAAGCTTTAGAAGCAGTTCAAGCTAACCCATCAATCTCTCGTGGTACTGACAAATGGTCAGATAAAATTTGGGAATTAGTAGATGCTCTAGATTCTTACTTCCCAGAACCAGAAAGAGACTTAGACAAACCATTCTTGATGCCAGTTGAAGACGTATTCTCAATTACTGGTCGTGGTACAGTTGCTACAGGCCGTGTAGAACGTGGTATCGTTAAAGTTGGTGACGAAGTTGAATTAGTTGGTTTAGGCGAAACTAAGAAAACTACAGTTACTGGTGTTGAAATGTTCAGAAAATCTCTAGATCAAGGTCAAGCTGGTGACAACGTTGGTGCTCTACTTCGTGGTGTTGATAAAACTGAAATCGAACGTGGTCAAGTATTATGTAAACCAGGTTCAATCAAACCTCACACTAAATTCACAGCAAACGTTTACGTATTGACTAAAGAAGAAGGTGGACGTCACACTCCATTCTTCCCAGGTTACAGACCTCAGTTCTACATCCGTACAACTGACGTAACTGGTTCAATCAAATTCGAAGGTCAAATGGTAATGCCTGGTGATAACGTAGTTATGGAAGTTGAACTTATCAACCCAGTAGCTATCGAACAAGGTATGAGATTTGCTATCCGTGAAGGTGGTAGAACAGTTGGTGCTGGTGTTGTAGATTCTATCATCGAATAGTTTTTACTAACATAGCAAAAGCTAAAAAAAGACTTGATGAAATTCATCAAGTCTTTTTTATTTACCAGTTTCTAAATCTTTTAACGAGTCGTTGTATATATTACCAACGAATACTTCTTTTCTTAAATAAAGGATAGCTTGATTTTAAGCTAATAATGCTTCCAAAATCTTTGCATTTGTTTGAGCTCGACGTGCGTTTAATAAGTATTTATTAACACTTGCTCTGATTTCCTTTGCATCTTTATCAAGATATGTTACTTCATTATCAAGCATCTTGATATATTCATGCACAGTTACCATTTGATAATTGTTTGCCATTTCCCTATTTCCCCTATTAAATAATACTAATTACCCAAGCAGAGCATCTAAAAGCTCAGCATTTGTAGTCGCTTTTTTAGTATTTCTTAACTGAGATCTATACATGTAAGTTCTTAGTGCTTCACGAATCAATTCTGAACGTGTACGGTTTTCTGAATCCGCTACTGAATCGATTTCATCTAAGAATTTTTCGGGCATTGAAATTAATACTCTTGCCATGTTGTTCTCCTTTAATTTTCCCTATTGTGTTTTCCCCTTACTTATATATAAAGTATTTTTTAATTTAAAAATTGCTTAAATTTTACCTAAAATGTATATACCTGTAACATATCGTTACAATCTAAAACCCACACTACAAAAGAAATACAGCCACATTTAACACACAAAAAGGACCGACATAAAATGCCGATCCTTGAGCTTTAAGTATGATACTTTTTATTATTAAGCAAGTAATGATTCAACGATTTTTGCGTTTGTTTGAGCTCTTTTTACGCTTAATAAATATTTTTCAACTTGTCTTGAAATTTCTTCTTCAGTTAAAGATACACATTCAGTTCCTAATGAATCTACATAAGATTTAACTGTTACCATTTCGTATTTATTACTCATTTTTTAATCCCCTTAATATCGTTTCCCTTACATATATATAAAGTATTTTTTGACTTATTAATTGCCTAAATTTTGTATAAAATGTATATATCTTTACATTTGTTTACAATCAGCTAAAACCTGAATACACCATTATTTCACACCTTGACCACAATAAATTTACCCCTCAAAAAAAAAGACCGCATTTGCGGTCCAAAACTTGTAATAAAAAGAGAGAGATGATTATAAATATGGATGATAAATTACGCTAATAATTTTTCTAATTCTTTTGCTTCGCTATAAGCTTTTTCAGAAACTTCTTTTTCAATTTTAGCAGCCAATTTAGCTTCTTCAGCTGTTAATTCTTGAACATAATCTTGAACTGTGATGAATGCAGGTTTTTGAGCATTGATTGCTTCCACTCTGATTGCATTTACGTAATCTTCAACTCTTTCCATAGTTGTTTCTAATCTTGCATCAGCAACTAATTCGTTTACGTAATCTTGTACTGTAATCATTTCTTCTAAAGTGTATTGCATCATCATCGTTCTCCAATTATTCTCTTAAATATCCCTTACATCTATATAAAGTATTTTTCGATTTAAAAATTGCATAAAGTGTATATATTCTTTACATTTGTTTACAATAGTTCAAAAGCCTATAATTTACAGCTAGTTTGAAGTAGAATAGAAAAAGGATTTAGCTAAATAAGGAAGAAATATAAATGCTTAGAACAGGTATTGTAGGGTTACCTAATGTTGGAAAATCAACATTATTTAACGCTTTAACAAATGCAAGAAACGCACAAAGTGCAAATTACCCATTCTGTACAATTGAACCAAACGTTGGTGTTGTAGAAGTTCCAGATGAAAGATTGGAAATCTTAAAAAACTTATGCAAAACTGACACTGTTATCCCAACTGCAATTGAGTTTGTAGATATTGCAGGTTTGGTAAAAGGTGCAAGCAAAGGGGAAGGTTTAGGAAACCAATTCTTACAAAACATCAGAGAAGTTGACGCTATTATTCAAGTTGTAAGATGTTTTGATGATGAAAACACTATTCACGTTGCGGGTAAAGTTGACCCTATTAGCGATATTGAAACAATCAACACTGAGTTAGCTCTTGCTGATATGGCATCTGTTGAAAGACGTCAGACAAGAATAGCTAAAGCTGTTAAATCAGGGGATAAAGATGCAGTTTTAGAAGATAAAATCCTTAAAAAGATGACAGAATTACTTTCAGAATGTACATTTATTGATATTAACAAACATTTTGAAGAAGATGAAATTCCTGTTGTAAAAATGATGAATTTCTTATCTACAAAACCTGTAATTTACTGTGCTAACGTGTCAGAATTCGATTTAAAGGATGGTAATGCTTACACTGAAAAAGTAAAAGAATACGCTGACACACACGGTGCTGAAATGGTTATTATCACTGCTAAAATTGAAGAAGAATTAGCTGAATTGGATAAAGACGAAGCTGCTGAATACCTAAAAGATCTTGGTATTGAAGATAGCGGTATTAACAGAATGATTAAATCTGTTTACCACCTATTAAAACTAAGAACTTACATCACTGCAGGCGAAAAAGAAGTTCGTGCTTGGACTATCACAGCAGGAACAAAAGCTCCTCAAGCTGCAGGCGTAATTCATACAGACTTTGAAAAAGGTTTCATCAGAGCAGAAGTTACACCTTACAAAGACTTTGTAGAACTTGGTTCTTACACTGCCTGCAAAGAAAAAGGTGTTACACGCCTTGAAGGTAAAGATTACGTTATGCAAGATGGTGATATTGTTCACTTCAGATTTGCAGTATAAGATAAATTTTCACAATAAAAAAGGTGGCTTAATTGCCACCTTTTTTTATTGAACTATTGCTAACTTCTTACCTAATTCGTTATTTTTAACCTCATAGGCATTAGTTATATACTGAGCATTAGGAACAATCGCATGCGAACCTGTGTGAGTCATACTAATTGCATCCGGCTCATAATATAGAATTAAAGTTGTATCTTTGATTTCAATTGGAACTTCAGCACCATTATACACACCTGCAATATAGTAATTCTTACCATCACGATATACCTTATAAAGTTCATTATCGTTTTTCGCATTTCTAAAGATTGTTCCAACTTTCAAACCTGGGATGCCTTCGCTTTTTTCAAAGTTTTCATTTAAGTATAATCTACCAAGTTTGATATCATTTTGTTTATAATTTGATTTATGACCTTCGTTTGGATCTTTGCATAATCCTGTTGGATTAAAGATAGAAATTGCCATTCTTCCGTCTGGAGCCTGTCTTAAAATAGAAGAAATTCCGATATTATTTTCAGCAGTATTTTGAGGAAGAGTATAAATCGCACCATTATTCAAGGCATTGCATTTTGGATTTCTACGAACTGACATAACATCATCAAAATGCTTTTTATAATCTGCGATAAATTTCTTATATTTTCCACTATCTTCAACAAGCCACTCATCATGAACTCTTTGACGACCTTGTAAGTACATATTTTTAGTTTTTGTATCGTAACCTGTTGCACCTACATCATCACCATCAAACATTGTTGGCATACCCGGAAGAGCAACTAAGTACTTCATAATACCAAGAAGTTTAGTCATTGCAGGAGTCATAACAGCTTCAAATACTTCATTTTCATATGTATCTGCTTCAAGACTTGGTAAATAGAATCCATAAACTTCTTTAGCTTGTTTTAACACCATTGAAATTGCAACATCAATAGGTTTAATACCAAATGCTTCAGGATCGAAACGTTTACCCATAAACTTGCCTTGAGCCAAATCTGAAATAGCTTTACTAATAGGAATAAACGCCTGATCAAACACATGTCTTTCATAATGATATTTATTATCATATTTATTCAGAATATCCATAAATGCAGGTCTAAGAGCATCGGCCATCGCAATAGCTTTTGGAGAAACAGCTGAGAAGTTATAATTATCAACTTCATGATCTGAAACATGCCCAAAGAATTTATCATTAATAATCTTATATGCTTTTCTTCTGTAATCACGATTAGCAACATTATTCAAATCTGTATAGAACAAGCCCATATCCATAGCTGCACAATGAAGTGCTCTTGGTTTATCGTGGTTACCAATAAATGTATATGAATACATCAATGATTCCAATGAACCTTGGCGAATAAATGGAGTGTCATTACCTTCGCCAACCATTTTCTTGTGAATTAAGCGTTCCAAATATTTTGGATCGTTAAAATAAGCACCTGTTTCAAAGTTTCTTGTAAACATTTGAGAAATATCATTAAAGAAGAATGAATAGTTAGCTTTAGCAGTCATACCTGTATCACGTAAGAATTTTGGAACAATATCTCTTACTTGAGCATATTTACCTGCTGATTGGTATGTACCACTGTAACCACCATAACCTCTGCTGTGCAAATCATTTACGTCTGTAATTTCTGCAACGGTATAAGCATTAGGGTTCTTAGAAATAACACCCTGAGTGAAACGTTTCCAGAAATCAGTAACACCACGCCAAGTATAATCAAAGCTATTGTGATTATTACGTAGAGCTTCAACATCAGCTATATCTTTAGTTGCGTCAATTCTCCAATCTAAACCAGCTTGAGTTTTATCAATAATCAAATCGGCTAATTGGAAACTTGCAAGATTTGTATCTTTAATAGTTTTAGAAATACTATCAACCATTTCACTATTATCAGATGTATCAAGAGTTTTTAAACCTTTTCTTAAATTTTTAAGAACTAATACAGCTTCTTCTTCAGGTGAAGACGGTTTGTTAATACCAAGAGTTTGCAATGATACTTCTTTCAAAGATTTATAATCATAAGAAATTTCACCGCTATTTTCATCAATAGCAACTTCGGTATCAGGTGCTAATGATTTAATTACAGCATATTTAGCAATTTCAGAAGTTACTAAAGGCAGAACATATTTACCAAACTCAGTAACTTTATTATCGTTATATAATTTTCTGTCATTTGGTAATTTAGAGTTAACTTTATTCAATACAGTTTCGGCAAAAGCATACATTTCATTTTCATATATTTTTTCCATATCTGTATATGTTTTAGCAAATTCTTTTGATAAGTTTGGATTTCCTGCCTTGTATAATTCATAACGAGGAACACCAATTTCTGATTTTTTAGCAGCACGTTTTGAAACTAAAGGTGAAGCCAATACAGAAACTAAATTATCACCAAATTCAAAAGAATCTAATGGAGTATTCATCAAACCTTCTAAAATTTGAGAACGCTTATCTTCGTTTGATAAAGTACGCTTATGATTATAAAGCCCTATTAATACGTTTTCTACTTCCGCAAACGAAACTTCAGATTTCACTGACACAGGGAAAATCTTATTATTAGAAAGTTTCATGATTTCGTTATAGACTTTCTGTGGATTATTCGCATCAACACCTTTAAGATTTTGAGCTACATGCAATCTTAAAATATCGTCAGTTTTTTGAGTCCAATACTGACCTGAAGTAACAGCATAGTCTTGAACTTGAATATTACCTCTTAAAATTCGTTCCATTTCAGCACGTCTTTTATCAGCCGGTAAATTCTTTAATGCAATTGCATCTGTATTTGAATATACAAAATTCAACTTAGCAATATCAGGGTTAGCATCCCAAGTTTCAAAACCACTTTCAAATTTTCCATCAACAACAAAATTTTCAAACTTAGACAACAATCTTGCAGCTTTTGGACTTGCCAAAAGAATTGTATCAGCAGGATTTAATTCATTGTATTTAATCAAGTTTTTAACATTTTTGTTATATGTTTCAGGGTTAATTTCAAATGCATATGGGAATACTGAGTCGTTGTGTGTGTGTAAATCATATACATTTGGAGTACTCATTTTTGAGTAAGTTTTGATTAAGCGTGTTGTATCATTTTTTTCTTTTTCAGTTACCAAACGAACGTCAAAGAACTGAATATAAGTAGGTTTCTTAGGATTATATAAAGGGTTATCCTTTTTAATAGAAATACTACCTGAATTTTCTTGGACATAAATATATGGTGAGTTTACAATCTTATGAGAAATATAATCTTTATTCTTTGCAAAAACACCCATAGATAATGGACCATCTTTAATTGATGAAGCTCTAAACCAGTTGAAATAAGGAGAATCTTCACCCCAACGAAGCATATGTTTGAAGTGAACACCTTGCAATCCTTCGTTTACAAATGCACCGTCTGATACAAAGTTCAAACCATGTGCAAACATTTTTCTTTGTAATGAAGCATAGTTGTTAATATTACCTAAGGAACTTGCCATTTGCATACAGTTTTTATTCCAGTATGCGTGAGCTGCAAAGTCATCATCTGTGAAAATCGGCAACGAAATAATTCTGCCGTATTTATCATATTCACCACTTTCAACTGCTTTTTCTAAACCGGCTAAAGTTCCGCCAAATTTATTGGTAAGAGTTTTAATACCTTCTTCACCACGTTTTTTCAAGGCTTTATCTTCTACAATAACGTTGTGATCATTATAAACATATCCAACCTTTTGAGAGTCAATGATAACCAATTTCATTGAACCGCCACGTGACAGATTAGATCTGTGAGAAGCAACAATATTGAAAATATTTCTATTGTCATTTTCTGGACGTGCTTCATTTATCATATCCCCCGCATCTATACGAACTCTAGGGAAATCATTTCCATGCTTGTCTTCAAGTAAGTAGTGATATGCGAAAGACTGATTATCAGCAATACCAAATTCTCTAGTCAAATCAATGCGATTAGAACCTGGTTTTAATTGATATTTTTCACCTTGAGATTTACTATAAGCTCTTCCTGTTGTGTAATAATTGCCATATTGGTCTTGATCTACTTTGTAGATCTCTAAATAACATCTATCTTTATCCTCATCAAAAGGATAAGCAACCTCAAAATTCTTAAAACCTGTATCTGATTTTACAAACCTGTATCCCTCAAATGAAATCGCATTGTTACGATTTTTATCATTTTTTAAATCTAAACTTACTTTCACACAACACTCCTTAGTGTCAATTTTAACAACTCTCAAGATTTTTTTTTGATAGCAAACTACCCATTATTAAGAAAATTTTACAATGAAAATAAATAATTAGAAATAAATATTTTATGGGCTATAATTAAACGTGTAGAAAATACAATTATTATTCTAAACTAAGGAGAAAATAATGGTTATGACTGAAATTAAATGTGATATCAAAGACATTAATTTAGCAGAACAAGGAAAAAGACAAATTGATTGGGCATTTAAAGATATGCCTGTATTAAAAACAATAAGAGAACGTTTTATCAAAGAACAACCATTCAAAGGTTTGAAATTATCAGCATGCGTTCACGTAACAAAAGAAACTGCAGCATTATGCACAGTAATGCAAGCAGGTGGAGCAGATGCAGTTTTAGTTGCTTCAAACCCATTATCTACACAAGATGATGTTGCAGCTGCACTTGTAAAATACTACAATATGCCAGTATTTGCTATTGCAGGTGAAACAGTTGAACAATACAAATCACACATTAAAGAAGCAATTAACCACAACCCTGATATCATTATCGATGACGGTTGCGATATGGTTTCTGTAATTCACGCAGAAAGACCTGACTTAATCGACAAGATTATCGGTTCAACAGAAGAAACAACAACAGGTATCATCAGACTTCAAGCAATGGAAGCTCAAGGAACATTAGGATTCCCTGCTGTTGGTGTTAACACAAGTTTAACAAAACACTTGTACGACAACAGATACGGCACAGGACAAAGTGCGTTTGACGGTTTATTAAGAGCCGCAAACATCCTTGTAGCAGGTAAAACAGTTGTTGTATCAGGTTACGGATGGTGCGGTAAAGGTGTTGCACTAAGAGCAAAAGCTTTGGGTGCTAACGTAATCGTTTGTGAAGTTGACCCACTAAAAGCTCTTGAAGCTGCTATGGAAGGTTACAGAGTAATGCCAATTGCAAAAGCAGCATTAGAAGGTGATATCTTCTTAACAGTTACAGGTGATAAACACGTTGTTGACGTTCACCACATCTTAACAATGAAAGATGGCGTATTCTTAGGTAACGTTGGACACTTTGACTGGGAAGTTAACGTTGGAGATTTAAAAGCTCACACAACTGAAATCCGTCAAATCAGACCATCTCTTGAAGAATATGTTCTTGATAACGGCAAATCAGTTTATGTAATTGCAGAAGGCAGATTAGTGAACTTAGTTGCGGCAGAAGGACACCCTGCAAGTGTTATGGATATGAGTTTTGCTAACCAAGCCCTAGGTATTGAATTCCTAGTTAAAAACCACGGCAAACTAGAAAATAAATTATACACACTTCCTCACGAAGTTGACGTTAAAATTGCTGAACTTAAACTTCAATCAATGGGAATTGAAATCGATACATTAACTCCAGCCCAAGAAGAATATTTAAACAGCTGGAAAATCGACTAGATTATTATAATCAACTCAAATAAAAGAACCGACCCAAGAATATTCAAGGGTCGGTTTTATTTATGAGTTATTTAATTATTTGTTTTCAAGTTTTTTATTATGAACAATTGACGAAATTAATGCAGTTACAATAAAGAATAAACCTATAAGCCCTGTAACAACTTCAGGAATTTCTTTAACTGTTGAAATCAACATAATTATTGCTAAAGCACCAATTGCCCAATGTGCACCGTGTTCAAGATACAAAAATTTAGCCAATGTTTTCTTCTCAACAAGCATAATTGTTAATGAACGAACAAACATCGCACCAATTGCCAAACCTATTGTAATAATCAACACATCATTACTTAAAGCAAATGCTCCTAAAACGCCATCTAAAGAGAATGAAGCATCAATCAATTCCAAATAAATAAAACTAATTAAGCCCGCAGATTTTGCACCTTGTGAAACAGCTTGAGCGGCACGCATCTCTTCATGTTTTTCTAGGAAATTTGAAACGCCATCAATAGCTAGAAATGTAATTATACCAGCTATCCCTGAAAGAATAACAGATACTTTACTTTCCGCAGGAATGAAACTTTGCACACCAATTAACATCAATAATGCCAAGATAATTTCAATACCTCTGATATGATCCATATGTGCAAGAGGTTTTTCTATACATTTAATCCAATGAACTTCTTTTTCGTGATTAAAGAAGTAATTAAGAAATAACAACACCAAAAACATACCGCCAAACGTAACAATTGGAGCATGTGTTGCGTGCAGATAACCCGCATATTGTTGAGAATCAGTTAATGCGATTTTCGTAACAGTAAGCATATCTAATTTTGCAAAAATTGCTACAACTAACACTGGGAATAAAAATCTCATCCCAAATACAGCAATTGCAATCCCCCAAGTTAAGAAACGATGACGCCATTTATCTGACATCTTTTCTAACTTCATGGCATTAACTACTGCGTTATCAAAAGATAAACTAGTTTCTAATATAGCCAATACAATTACAATAAATACTGCTGCCCATCCAGAACCTGGTTCAACGTGATTTCCCCAGAAGTAAGCACCAATTATACCGACAATTGTAACTAAGTACGAACCTAAAAAATACTCTAACATAATACTTCCTCTTTTTTCTATTAAGAATATGATAGCAAGATTTATAAAAAAATTAATCATTTAAAAGCATTAAAAAAGAGCCCCCAATAAAGGGTGCTCTTTAATAAAACGTTAATTATTAGTTCATATCACTAACACTTGGAACATAATATTGGAATGTATCTGGTCCATTGTCAGGGAATACTAAGTGGAATGGTTGGTTTTGTCTAATTAAACCAGCTTGCCCTTTGAATACAGCAGGGTATTCATTTTGGATTGGTAATCTTTCTTCGTGGTAGTTAACATAGTTAACCGGAATAAATACGAATCCGCCATCTCTTGCTTGTACTTTACCTGTAACTTGGAAACCTTGGAATAACATCAAATCATAATCCAATCTTGTATTAGCATTCATTTGAACGTGCAACACTTGAGGTGGATTTGAAGCATTGAAATCTTCCAATGCAGTTACCTGAACTGTTTTTGCTTCAGCAGACGCCATCATAGATAGTGATAAAACGAAAGCTGTAAATAACATGAATAACTTTTTCATTTAAGTTTACTCCTTTTCTATTTCTATTGAATAATTTTGTCCTTGTACTGTAATCGGCCCTGAAGTTGATTGAACGTTAGCGTTTTGAACTTCTTGATCTATTTTTCCATAATTTGGGAATTTTAAGAAAAATACTTGACCGGCTTTGATTTCGATATCTTCACCTTTTTTCGCATAAGATAGTGGTGAAGCTTCATACACTGAAGATGCAGTAGATTTAAATCTGTTACCATCTTGATTTTTTACCGCACCTTCTACTGCTGCTACACCAAGAGAAAGTCCTGCTACAACAAAATTACCTGCTGCCAAAACTGATTTCTTGGCTACCTGTTTTTTATCAACAGGCTCAGTATAAGAAGCCTTTATGTTTGCTTTTATTTTACGTGTTTTACCTTCAACATCTGTATATGTTTTAGGTTCAAACGCAAAATCAGCATCACGTTTTAGTCTTTTTGGACTTACCACATCAATTAAGTTACCGCTTAACACTGCACCTTCGCCTACAAACTTGTCTTTTTTTATTTCAACAGGTTCTAAAAGCTGTACTGATGTAGTTTTTGAAGGATTAGCCGTTGAAATATCTTCAAGAGCTTTTACTTCAATTGTCTGTGCGTAAGCTGGGCTACACACTAGAATTGATAATAATAAAACCGAATATAAAAATTTTTGCTTCATAAATTATCCTTTTACAAAAAACATAATAACAAATTTTTCAAGAAATATCAAATTTTATTGAAATATCAAGATTTTTCAAAAAATCTTGCAAGATATTTACCTGTATAAGATTCTTTACATTTCACAACTTCGTGAGGAGTACCTTGAACGACAATTGAACCGCCGTCAACCCCGCCTTCAGGTCCCAAATCAATGATATGATCCGCAATCTTAATCAAATCAAGATTATGTTCAATCATCAAAATTGTATTACCTTGATCTGCCAATGCGTGAAGAATTTTTGCCAACTTATCCAAATCCGCCCAATGTAAACCAACAGATGGCTCATCAAGAAGATATAAAGTTTTACCAGTTGAACGTTTATTTAATTCTGAGGCTAACTTTATACGTTGTGCCTCACCGCCTGATAAAGTTGTAGCACTTTGTCCCAACTTCATATAATCAAGACCTACATCATTAAGTGTTTGAAGTTTATTTTTGATTGACGGAATACTATCAAAGAATTCAAGAGCTTCTTTTACACTCATATCAAGAACATCAGCAATCGTTTTACCTTTGTATTTAACTTCTAAAGTTTCACGGTTATAACGTTTACCTTTACAAATATCACAATTTACATAAACATCTGATAAGAAGTTCATTTCAATTTTTACTAAACCATCACCCTTACAAGCCTCACAACGACCGCCTTTAACGTTAAAAGAAAATCTACCTGGTTTGTAACCACGAACTTTTGCTTCATTAGTTTTTGCAAAAAGTTCTCTAATTGGTGTGAATACATCTGTATAAGTTGCAGGATTTGAACGGGGAGTTCTGCCAATAGGTGATTGGTCAATATCAATAACCTTATCAATATTTTCAAAACCTAATATATCTTCAACCCCTTGAGGTTTTGGTTTATTTTTTCTAAGTTTATGAGCGGCAAATTCATACAAAAGTTCTTGCATTAAAGTTGATTTACCTGAGCCTGAAACACCTGTCAAAACTACGATTTTACCTAGAGGGATATCAACATCAATATTTTTCAAATTATTTAGATGGGCATTCTTAACTTGTAAGAAATTACCATTACCCTCTCTTAATTTTGACGGAATCGGAATAAATTTCTCACCGCTTAAATATTTACCAGTAATAGATTTTGAAGCCGAAATAATATCATCAACCGAACCTTGTGCGATAATTTCACCACCTGCAACACCAGCTTTTGGTCCGATATCTACAATATAATCAGCATTTGTGATAGTATCTTCATCGTGTTCAACAACGATTAGAGTGTTACCCAAATTTCTCAACTTGAATAAAGTTTTAATCAACATATCATTATCACGTTGGTGCAAGCCAATTGACGGTTCATCTAAAACATAAAGAACACCACTCAAACCACTACCGATTTGAGAAGCCAAACGAATACGTTGAGATTCCCCACCTGATAAAGTTCCTGCCATACGTGCCAAATCAAGATAATGCAATCCGACATCACTTAAGAATTTTAATCTTTCACGAATTTCATCCAAGATTTGTTTTGCGATTTTTAATTGATATTCACTTAGTTCAAGATACAAATCTGTAATAAAGGCTAATTCATCTGTTACAGACATTTTTGTAAATTCATAAATATTTTTATCTTTAATTCTAACTGCTAACGGGAACGGTTTTAATCTTGCACCATTACAAACAGGGCAAGGTTTTGCGTGCATAAACTTTTCAATTTCCTCACGCCAATAATCGCCATTAGCATCATTATAACGTTTTTCCAAAAATGGAATTACACCGACAAACGGTTGGATATTTGTTTGATAACGACTTGTCCCAAATTGCTTCACTCTAATTTTTATTGATTCTTTTGTTCCGTATAAGATTGCTTTTTGGTGTTCTTCAGAAAGTTCACCAAATGGTTTATCCATATCTATTCCAAGAGCAATACAAACAGAAGCCAACAAATCATTATAATAACCTGTTGCCGTTCTTGTAGCCCAAGCATAGATTGCTCCATCATTTATTGATTTTGTTTTATCAGGGACTATCAAATCAGGATCAACAACAAAATCCGCACCTAACCCTGAACATCTATCACATGCTCCATACGGAGCATTAAAAGAGAATATTCTTGGAGTTAATTCTTCAAAACTCAAATTACAATCAGGGCACGCAAGTTTTTCAGAAAAAACAATTTCTTTATCCCCAACAACATCAACATTAACAATGCCATCAGCTTTTTTCAATGCAATTTGAACACTGTCAGCAATTCTTGAAGTTGCTGATTCTTTAACAACAATTCTATCTACAACAACTGAAATATCGTGTTTTTTAGTTTTTGCAAGTTCTATTTCATCTTCATCAAGATTATAAACTTCCCCATCAACTTTCACACGAACAAAACCTTCTTGTCGTAACTCCTCAAAAAGTGAAGAATATTCACCCTTTTTACCCCTAACAATAGGTGCTAATATCTGAATTTTAACTCCTTCACCTAACGCAATAATCTTGTTTACAATTTCATCAAGGGTTTGAGGTTTAATTTTTTTACCGCAATTTGGACAATACGGAGTACCGACTCTGGCATACAAAAGCCTTAAATAATCATAAATTTCAGTAATTGTACCAACTGTTGAACGTGGGTTATTACTTTTTGATTTTTGGTCAATAGAAATCGCAGGAGAAAGCCCATCAATGTATTCAACATTAGGCTTATCAAGTTGCCCTAAGAATTGTCTTGCATAAGTTGAAAGACTTTCAACATAACGTCTTTGTCCCTCTGCAAAAATAGTATCAAAGGCAAGAGATGACTTACCTGAGCCTGAAACACCTGTAAATACTACCAATTCATTTTTTGGAAGTTCTAATGATATATTTTTTAAATTGTGCTCTTTTGCACCTACGATTTTAATTTTGTCTGCCATAACAATATTATGATACGACTATAGATATTTTTCAAACATTATAAAAGTAACTTTACAATATCGCAAAACAGTGTTATAATAACGATATTCCAGACGATTGAGCCAATATAAAAAGCCGACAGATATTTCCTTGAGAAAGGAAAATATTACTATGGGAAAAAAATCAAAATACCCAAAATATGCAACAGGAAGTGTTGATATTAATGGGCAAAACGTTTCATCTGCACAAAGAAACAAAAACAACACAGTTAGTAGTGCTTATTCTATGAACGATACCGAAAAAGGTATTTATGACGGAATTCAAAGCAATCTTGCTGCATCTCTACAAAATCTATTTTCAATTTCTGATGAAAAACAAAAACAATGGGACGAACAAATGAATTCGTATAAACAAAGCGGAATTCAAGAGATTGAAAACATTTATGCTCCAATGCAAACAGCATTAAAAAATGATATTGCAGCAAGATTTGGAAACTTTGATAATTCAATTTTTATGGATAATTTAAACAACATCACTGAAAACAAAGCACAAGCAGTTGCAAACCTTAGTGAATCACTTTTACAAAAACAAGATGATTTATACACAACAGAACTTGCGAATAGATTGAATTACATTTCATTGTTAAGCGGCTTAAATACAACAATGAACAACAATATGCTAAGTTACATGCAACTTGCAAACGCAAACTCTGCATCAGGAAACTCATATAATGCAAACGCATACCAGGCTTCATTATATAACCCATACGCACAAACGCTGAACGCAATTGCAAACGTGGGACAAACCGCATTAGGTTTCGTAAATCCTGTTGCAGGAATTATGCAAAACTTAAAATCGTAGATAAACTGCGGGGGATAGGAAACTATCCCCTTTGTTAACAAATGTAACAAAAAACAAAAACGTTGAAATTGAGCTATAAAAATAAACTTTATAACATTAAGTATTAAATTAATAAGAGAGAGAACTATGGTTAACATGTTTAACATGGGTAAATTCGGCAACGTTCGAATGGCTCATAACACATACCGACCAATACAACCACAATACGGACAACCTCAACCAAAATTAGGTTTGTTCGGATTTGGCGGTGGTCATTCTCACCATGTTCACACTCCTGCTAATATTACAATCAACCAAGGACCTCAAGGATTCTGGGGCTTTATGGGTGGACTAATGGGTGGTCTATTCGGCGGTTTCGGACTTGGTAACATCTTTGGTGGCAACATGTTTGGCAACTATGGGATGACAAATATGTACGGAATGGGCGGAATTCCAAATTATGGCAGCCTATTCAACAATATTAGCGGCTTAAGTATAGGAAATACTACAGGAGCTACCGGAACTACAGGAATAGTTCAACAAGGTACTCAACAAGCAAATGAATTAAAAAATCTTAATGACCTATTCAAAGGTTATAACATCGTACCTGAAAAAGATGGAACATTCTCAACATTAAGTAAAGATGGAAAAACATTAATTAGCGGAAACTATGAAGAAATAAGAGAAAAACTTCTTACAGATCAAGCTACATACGGCAAAACTGAAAAAGCTACTACTAAACAAACTGAACAGGCTAAACAAGCTAAAGAAGCTAATGACGTTGAAGAAGCTGATGATGTTGAAGAAGCCGATGATGTCGAACAAGCTGACGATGTCGAAGAAGCTGACGATGTTGAAGAAGCTGACGATGTTGAACAAGCTGATGATGTCGAAGAAGCTGACGATGTTGAAGAAGCTGACGATGTTGAAGAAGCTGACGATGTTGAAGAAGCTGATGATGTTGAAGAAGCTGACGATGTTGAACAAGCTGATGATGTTGAAGAAGCTGATGATGTCGAAGAAGCTGATGATGTTGAAGAAGTTAAACAGGACGAAATTAAAATTGAAGACACATTACCTGAGCTTAATACACGTGCAGAAAGCATCCAAAAAACTGAAGTTCTTACAAAACCAACAGCTGTTGGTGCTAATCAAGTTGTAGCAGGAACATTCAACGACACATTTACAATTCATGATGATTTACAAGGTAAAGATGCAGATATCAATGCAAACTCTTATACATTTGGTGAATTAAATACACAAGGTTACCCATCTAATATTAAAGTAAACGGCAGAACTTACAACTTTATTGAAGTTAAAAATGGAACTGCTATTTATGAAACAACAAAAGGTAATAATGTAAAAGAACAATACAGATTAGAAAGAAATCCAAATGGCAAATACGCACTTAACCAATACGAAGGTGACATTGGTGCAGGTAAACCTGTTCAAAGCACTCAAGCAACAAAACCGGCTAATGTATCTGGAACAAAGAAACCAACAGCTACACAAACAGCACCAGCTCAAAAATCAATTAGTTTAGCAGGAAAACCTGTAACAATTTATTTTGAAATCTCAAACGTTAGATTAGAGCAATTTGGGTCATATGCAGAAGGCAGTGCATCTGCAGAAGTAAATGGTAAAACATACACAGTTAAAGTTGGACCTCAAGATGGCCACTCAACAGTTATGCAAAAACTTAGTGAAGAAATGATGAAAGAATTAAAAGCAGCAGGCTACAAAGATATAACATTAAAAAATGATACATTTAAGTTTGAAGCAAACGGAATAGCAAATCCAAATAATGCCTCAAATCCTACTAACCTAGATTGGAGCAAACCTGCAAACAAACAGAAAAAACTTACCCTTAATATAGAATTTTCAATCAGAGTAAATGCAGGTAACGTTGGTACAGCAACAGTTAAACTTCCAAACGGAGAAGAAATCTCAGCTTGGGTTGGCCCATCATTAACATCACAAAGAGCAAGATTTGCACTAGCAAAAGATATCCAAGAAAAACTACAAAAAGCTGGTTGGACAAACGTAACAACTATTAATAAAAACTTCAACTGGTCATCAGGCCCAGAAATACTAGATCAAAAACAATAATCATAAAAAGAGATAACGCAAGTTATCTCTTTTTATTACGAAATGTAACAAAAAATCATCACCTCTGCAATTCTATAAAAAGTATATACTTTATATATATAACATAGTATAAATAAGAGGACTGAGATATGGTTAACATGTACGGTGCAGGCAAAGCATTTAATTTAAGGTATCAACAAAACAATTACAGAATGATGCCTAGACCAGGCTTTCAACACGCAGCACAAAAAGCTGCACTACTTGGATGTCACGGACATCATCATTGTGGACCGCAAAACGTAACAATCAACCAAGGACCTCAAGGTTTTTGGGGCTTTATGACAGGATTGTTCGGCGGCTTATTTGGCGGCGGAATGATGGGTATGGGCGGATTGTTAGGCGGAATGAGCCCATACGGTATGCTTAACCAAGCTCTTAGCGGAACACAAAAAACAGAAGATCAAACTCAAGCTCAAGATCTACAAAGGCTAAAAACATTATTCCCTGATTATAAAATTGTTCCAGAAAAAGATGGCGGATTCTCTGCAATTAGTAAAGATGGACACTCTATAATTAGCGGTGACTATGAAACAATGCAAACAAAACTATCTGAAGATTTAGCAGCTCATAGTAAAGATAAAGCTAAAAGTACCGGAGATGACGACGGCAGCAAAGCTAAAGGTGCCGGCGAAGGTGATGGCAGCAAAGCTCAAGGCACTGGCAAAGGTGATGGCAACAATAAAACTCAAGGTACTGGCGACGGTGGCGGTAGCAAAGCTAAAGGTACCGGAGATAACAATGGCTACAAAACCCAAAGTTCTGGAACAGGTCAAGCAACTCCTGTAGGCAAAGATGATTTAAAAGCTGGAGTTCACCAAGGCAGATTTACTGTCCACGATACAGAACGCGGCAGAGCTGGAGACTTAACTCGCAACACATACGTAGTTGGGGTTGATAATGCACAAGGTTACCCTGAATCAATAACAGTTGGTGGCTATAAATATGACTTCAAAGAAATTGACGATAAAGGTAATATTATCTACAAATCTGTACACGGTGCAGGTCAAGAATATAGATTAGAGAAAAATGCTGACGGTACATTCGGATTAAATCAATACGCAGGAATGGTTGGTTCAAACGAAGTTGATCTAAAAAATGGTACTCCTGGTATTCAAGTTGATGCTGAAGTAACAACACAAGAAGCAACATATGACCCTAATACAAAATATGAAGAGTTCAATAACGAAGCACAAAAGCTTGGAGCTAAAGTTGCAGAACAATTAAATGGCTACACCCGTGATGGCGAAGCAGAAGCAGCACATAAAACAGTTATGAATGATGTAAATTCGCAAAACGTAACAAACTTCATCCAAGGATACAGAAATGTCGATGTAAACTGGGAAATTGATGCAATCAGAGATGCAGGTATCTTTGAACAAATCGGAACAGAATACGGACACGCTGACAAATACAAAGAAATGTCTGATAAATTATTAGGAGACCTTATCAAACACTTTGAAAACAACCCAACAGCTAAGAACGACCCTAACTACACAGAACTTAAAAACATCCAAGCAAAAGTAAGTCAAAGTGGATGGACTGCAGAACTTAGAGAACAAGCAGATAACTTATCATATAGACTAATTGAAAAATATGAAAGACTTGAACAACAAAAAACAGAATAAACAAAAGGAGGACGTAAAGTCCTCTTTTTTATTTGAATAAAGATTTTTAAACTATTTACCCGACCTTTTAAAGTTCGGGTTTTTATCAGTCGATGGACAAAGTGTAAAACAATGTCATTCTGACGAAAGTCAGAATCGCACCATTTAACGATTAATTCGTCTTATTGTGAGATTCTGAATTAAATAGAAAGGAATTATGTATGGCAAAAATTTTAGAAGGGAAAAGAAGAATTATTAGATTATCAACAGATGATATTTTAAACATTGTTAGAGAATATCAACAGCTAACAAGAAAAAGTTGTTGTTACGATCACACTAGAGAAATCCTAAACAAAAACCCAATCTACATCCCAGAAGGGTAAATGTAAAATAAAAAATATTCTAAAGAAGTGGTAACTTTAATAAGGATTCTTCGCTTTGCTCAGAATGACAATAACCGAAGAACACCCTAATATTTACCCTCCCCTTTGCATTTAGCCCTGTTCATAGTATTATCATATTGAAAAGGATTTATACTATGCAATTTATCGATAAAGCTAAAATAAAAATTTCATCAGGTAAAGGTGGAAACGGCGTTGTTGCTTGGCGTCGTGAAAAATACGTTGACAGAGGCGGTCCAGCTGGTGGTGATGGCGGTAAAGGCGGAAGCGTGTACCTAATCGCAGATGAAGGTTTATCAACTCTGTTAGACTTCACATACCGTTCAATATTCAAAGCAGATAATGGTGAAAACGGATTTAAAAAATCAATGCACGGAAAAAGTGCAAAAGATTTGTACATCAAGGTTCCAACAGGAACTATTGTAAAAGATTTAAAAACAGGTAATATTATTGCCGATTTAACAGTTCACGAACAAACTGTTCTTGTTGCAAAAGGTGGACGTGGCGGACGTGGAAACACACACTTCTGCACCCCTCAGAACAGAGCACCGCAATATTGTGAACCTGGTGAACCTGGTATTGAGCGTGAATTACAACTGGAATTAAAACTTTTAGCAGATGTAGGTTTGTTAGGATTTCCAAACGCAGGGAAATCAACATTTATCAGCAGAGTTTCAGCTGCAAAACCTAAAATTGCAAATTATCCTTTCACAACACTAACACCGAATTTGGGTATGGTTAGAAAATCAAATGGTGATGGATACGTAATCGCAGACATTCCAGGATTGATTGAAGGAGCGTCAGAAGGTGTTGGCTTAGGTTATGAATTCTTACGCCACGTTGAACGTTGCCGATTCTTACTTCATATTGTTGACGGTACAGAAGAAAATCCTGTAAAAAATTACCAAATCATCAACGAAGAATTAGCAAAATATTCAGAAAAATTAGCTAAACTTCACCAAGTTGTAGCAATTAACAAAATTGATGCAATCGACCCAGAAAGATTAGAAGAAATCTTGTCAGAATTTAAAACTATTGGAATTGAGCCATTTGTAATGTCAGCTGTAACAGGTGAAAACTTAGACAAAGTTAAATACGAACTTGAAACTAAAGTTGACACTATCGAAAAACCTGTGTCAGAAGTTACTATTGAAGAAGATTTGGAAGCTACAAACAATGACGACGGTTATTGGGATGTTCAAAAACTAAACAAAGACACTTACTTGGTAACTGGTGGCAGAATTATTAGAATTTCTCAAGTTACAGACCCAAGAAGCACAGAACAAGTAATTCGATTCCAAAACATTATGATAAGTATGGGAATTATGGATGAAATCAAACGTCTTGGAGTTCAAAACGGTGATACAATTATCGTTGGTAAACTAGAACTTCAATACTGGGATGATGAAGTATATAAGTAAAAAACCTTGCAACTTATCAAAATCAGTGCTAAAATTAATTTGTAAATAAAGAAATGAGGGTTTAAATTATGGCAAGATTAATCAGACCTACTTGGGCTGTTAGATGTGTACAATCAGGT